>JAILDQ010000158.1 GCA_024689365.1 Treponema sp.
CTACATGGAAGCTTCAAAAAGTTTCGTTTCAAACTTTAAAGACGGAAAATGGGATGCGGGAACTCTTACAAGCGACCACACCGTTACAATCAGCGAATGCGCGGGCGTCTTGCAATACGCGCAGACTTGCTTTGAAGGCCTAAAAGCCTACACAACTTCAGACGGAAAAATCGTGTGCTTCCGCCCGGACTTGAACGCAAGCCGCATGGCCGACAGCTGCCGCCGCCTAGAAATGCCAGTCTTCCCTGAAGACCGCTTTGTTCAGGCTGTAATCGACACAGTAAAAGCCAACATCGATTGGGTTCCGCCTTACGGAAGCGGAGCCACCCTTTACATTCGCCCGTACATGTTCGGCTCAAACGCAGTAATCGGCGTTAAGCCCGCCGACGAATATCAGTTCCGCATTTTGGTCACTCCTGTTGGACCTTACTTTAAGGGCGGAGTAAAACCGATAAAGATTCGCATCTCTGACCTTGACCGCGCCGCTCCCCACGGAACAGGAGACATCAAGGCCGGCCTTAACTACGCTATGAGCCTTCACAACATCGTTGACGCCCACAAGCGCGGCTATGCTGAAAACCTTTACACAGACCCTGCGACTCACACATACATCGAGGAAACAGGCGGAGCCAACGTTCTATTTGTTACAAAGGACGGAAAGCTTGTGACTCCAAAATCAAATTCGATTTTGCCTTCAATCACACGCCGCTCCTTGGTTCAAGTTGCCAAAGACTACTTGAATATGGAAGTTGAAGAGCGCCAAATCAACAAGTCTGAATTGTCTGACTTTGTTGAAGCCGGCCTTTGCGGAACCGCCGCCGTAATCTCACCAATCGGCGAGATTGACGACCACGACAAAAAAATCATGCTCCCCAGCGGAATGGACAATTGCGGCCCGGTAATGCAAAAACTCCGCGACACCCTCACCGGAATCCAAATGGGCACCGAAAAAGCCCCAGCCGGCTGGGTCGTTGAGATAAAGTAAAACCAGCTTTCATATCGAACAAAAAGCAGCCCCACAGGCTGCTTTTTTTTTATTTGCCCCCACCGTTATAAGGTAAAAACAATAAAAAACGCGCGAAGGAGAGGAACTCCTGACGGAAACACTCTGTTTGCGAAGCCGCCACCGTTCAATGTAAAAACAATAAAAAACGCGCGAAGGAGAGAAACTCCTGACGGAAACACACTGTTTGCGAAGCCGCGAAAGCGGCGACGTGCAATAGTTACACGCGCAAACAGTGTGTAGCGACGCTAGCTAGCGGTTTCGTCAGGAGGTGCTCGACTGGAAGCGTTTTTTATTTATTTTTTACAATATATTTGACAATAAATTAATTGTTATATATATTATATATAGCAAGGAGGAAAATATGAACGCTCTTAACGCTGTCAACGTTTTAGATTCAATAGTGCCGATAAGCCTGTTTAACAAGGGGCAGGCCAATAAGATTTTTTCTGATGTGAAAAAATACGGCACGAAAATTGTCGTGAAAAACAACGCGCCAGAATGCATTCTGATAAGTCCCCAAAACTACCAACGAATGATTGAGGAATACGAAGACGCCATCCTTGCTGTTGAGGCTCAAAAGCGCCTATCAAAAAAAGAAAAGTATGCCAAGCATGATGACGTGATGAAAAAGTTCGGCCTGTCAGACTCTGATTTGGAAGACGCGGAAGTCAACTTGGAGTAGGCGATGCAATGGAAAATCAAATATCACCCTCTTGCTGTTGAGGACTTGGCCAAGCTTGACGGCTCTGTAAGGAAAATTGTCCTAAAGGGCATCGTCAAAGTTTCCGCAAATCCCAAGCCTCAAAGCCAAGGCGGTTACGGAAAGCCTTTGGGAAATAAGCGCGGCAACGATTTGACCGGCCTTTTAAAAATAAAGTATAGAGATATTGGCGTTCGTGTTGTCTACAAACTTGTGGAAGACCAAAAAACTCATGAAATGTTCATTTTGGTTATTTCCGCCCGCGCCGACAATGAAGTCTACGACTTAGCCGGCAAACGAAAATAAATTCCCCACCGCGCCCACCGTTAAAGGTAAACAAAGAAAAATACGCAACATATCCATATCGCGTTTTGTATAGGAAACTATCCACAGGCGCTCTCGCGAGCGCTGCCAATGCGCAGCCGAAAGGGGACTTAAAACTTGTTTGCTAATTTTGCCGACACCGTTAAAGGTAAAAACAATAAAAAACGCGCGAAGGAGAGAAACTCCTGACGGAAACACTCTGTTTGCGAAGCCGCGAAAGCGGCGACGTGCAATAGTTACACGCGCAACCTCCCACCATTAAAGGTAAAAACAAAGAAAAACGCGTAAGCGAAAGGGGACTTAAAACTTGTTTGCTAATTTTGCCGAATGGCA
>JAILDQ010000202.1 GCA_024689365.1 Treponema sp.
GTTCCTTCGTTTTGCTCTTTTTCGCCGACAACCAAAATGTACGGAGTCTTTCTTTCCTTTGTAATCATTTTGATTTTTGCCTTCATGTTTTCGTCAGAAGTGTAGGCTTCGCTTCTAATGTCGGCGTTCAAAAGCGCCTCGTTGACTTTCTTGGCGTAATCGTCAAAAGCGTTTGAAACAGGAACAACCGCGGCCTGTTCAAAGGCAAGCCATGTCGGGAAGTTTCCGGCGAAGTTTTCAATCAAGATTCCAAGGAAGCGCTCAAAAGAACCAAGAACGGCGCGGTGCAACATTACCGGATGGTGCTTCTGGTTGTCCGCTCCGATGTAAGTGGCGTCAAGGCGTTCGGCGCTTGGAAGCTGGTAGTCAACTTGAATCGTTCCGCACTGCCATTCGCGGCCAAGAGTGTCGTACAATTTGAACTCAAGCTTTGGTCCGTAGAAGGCGCCTTCTTTTGGCTGAATCTCGTATTCCAAGCCGGCTTCGTGGCAAGCGTCGGCCAAAGCCTTTTCGGCTCTCTGCCAAGTGGCTTCGTCGCCAACGTGGTCGTCCGGCATTGTAGAAAATTTTACTACCAATTCGTCAAAGCCAAAGTCATGGTAAACGTTCTTGAGCAATTTGCAGAACTTGGCAACTTCGGACGCGATTTGCTCTTCGGTGCAAAGAATGTGGGCGTCGTCCTGGACAAAGCCGCGAACGCGCATGACTCCGTGCAAAGTTCCGCTGGGCTCGTTTCTAACGTCGTGTCCAAACTCAGACAAGCGAAGCGGCAAGTCCTTGTAGCTTCTTTGGCGGCTCTTGAAAATCTCAAGGGCGCCAGGACAGTTCATCGGCTTAATCGCGAACAAGCGCTTTTCTGATTCAGTGATGAACATGTTCTTTTGGTAGTGGCCCCAGTGGCCGCTTCGCTCCCAAAGGCTTCGAGGCATAATGGCCGGAGTGTTGACTTCTTGGTAGCCGTCGCGGCGAACCATTTTGCGCATGTAGTCCTGCATTACAGTGTAGATTGTCCAGCCGTTCGGATGCCAGAAAATCTGGCCGGGGTCTTCAGGGTCAAGGTGGAACAAATCCATCTCAACGCCAAGACGGCGGTGGTCGCGCTTCTCGGCCTCTTCGAGCATTTTAAGATAGTCTTTCAAATCGTTGGGCTTTTCAAAAGCGACGGCGTAAACGCGAGTGAGCATGGGCCTGTCGCTGTCTCCGCGCCAATAGGCTCCGGCAAGCTTTGTAAGCTTAAAGGCCTGGGCGTTGATTTCCTTTGTGTTTGCAACGTGAGGTCCGCGGCAAAGGTCTGTAAAATCGTCTTGGGTGTAAATCGAAATTGTCGCGTCGGCAGGAAGGTCGTTGATAAGTTCAGTCTTGAACTGGTGGCCGGCAAAAAGCTTGAGCGCCTCGTCCCTGCTGATTTCCTTCCTTACAAAGTCAAAATTACCGGCCAAGATTTTTCGCATTTCCTTTTCGACTGCGGGAAAATCCTCTTCGGTGATTTTCTTTTCTTTAAAATCGATGTCGTAGTAAAAACCGTTTTCAATCGCGGGGCCAATCGCAAATTCCGCTCCTGGAAAAAGATGCGAAATAGCCTCCGCCATAACGTGCGCCAATGAATGGCGTACGGTCTGCAAGTGTTCGTCAACTGCCATAAAGTTTTCCTTTTTTTATTGAAGGGAGCCTGGACATTCGTTTTCGGCGTTGCGCGCGCCGCACCAGGTTCCTTTTTTGAGGGCGGCTTGAATGTCGCCGCTCTTAAGATATTCGTGCAAGAAACCGGCCGCAAAAGCGTCTCCGCAAGCGGTCGTGTTCACGATTTTCAAATTCTTTTCGGTGTCAGCCTCAAAGACCTTTCCTCTTTGGGCGGCGTAAGTCGCCTTGTCGCCGCGGGTCACGATAAAAATCGTATCGCGCTTTTTGCTGGCTGTCGTGAGGGCGGACTTTAAGCCCGCCACGCCACTCTTTCCTCCGAAAGTCGAAAAAAATTCTTCTTCGTTTATCTTTACAATTGTAGGTTCGCAAACTTTAAGCGTTCGCTTCAAGTCGTCGCCCCAAAAATCAACAAGCGTGATTTTTCCCAAATCGCAAGCGGCCTTGCAAATGTCGCATGAAAGTTCGTCCGGCCAAATGGCGGGGCGGCTTCCGGCAAGCAAAAGCGCGTCTGAATCGCTAAGGCTTTCGTTCACCGCGTCCATCAATTCGTCAACTTTGTTTTGCGGAAGTTTTTCAACGGCAGGCTCGCCGACAACCAATTCAGTCGTTGTCTTGGCGCTTTTGTCAAGAACGGTCCAGCATTCGCGCGTATTTCCCGGAATCGTGACAGGGCTCAACAAGAGCATGTCGCGTTCGGCAAATTCGGTGAAGCGCTTTTGGTTTTCTTCCCCAAGAGGACACACTACTCTAACGGAGCCAGATTCAAGTTGGTTGAAAACTCGGGCGGCGTTGACAGCCTTTCCCGAAGCCCAAACTCCGTACTTTTCGGAACGATTAACTTTGTTCAACAAAAAAGTCTTGAACGAAACAGTTCTCTGAATCGTAGGACTCAAACATACAGCCGTTATTTTCACAATTCTTTATTATATCAAATAACTAAAATTTGCGCAATATTCAATCAAGGAAGAAACATCTCGCCCTGTGGCCCGCTCCCAATTCCTGCAAGGGCGGAAGAGCCTTCGCGCATTCCTCTTTAGCGCGCGGACATCGGTGGGCAAAGGGACAGCCGTTTTCTTTGGACAGAACGCTGGTCACTTCCACACTGGAGGCTTGGACTCTTCCTTGCGCACCGTCGAACAAAATTTTTGTATAGGGATGGCGGGCGTTTTTAAAGAGGGTGGCGGCAGGAGCTTCCTCGACCATCACGCCGCGATACATGACGGCGATTTTGTCGCAAAACCAGCCCGCCACTTTTAGGTCGTGGGTGATAAAAATGAACGAAAGTTTTTTTGAGGCGCGCAAGTCTTGGAGCAAGTTCAAAATCTGTCCTTGAATCGAAACGTCAAGGGCGCTTACAACTTCGTCGCAAATCAAAAGCTCGGGATTCATTATCAAGGCGCGGGCGATTGAAACTCGCTGTCGCTGGCCGCCTGAAAATTCCGAAGGGCGTTTTTCCAAATGCCGCTCGGTGAGGCCAACTTCCAAAAAAGTTTTTTTCGCGCGCTCGTACAATTCATCCTTGCCAATTTTGTCGCCTGAATATTTAAATGCGTCCGTCAAAACCGAATAGGCGCTCATCCTTGGATTGAGGGAACGCGCCGGATCTTGGAAAACATACTTCACTTTCCTGCGGTATTCGTCGAGCGCCTTTTTATTGTATTCAAAAATGTTTTGTCCGCCAAAATTTTTGCCTTGCTGCAAGTCCTGGACTTTAGGATAATACAAAACACGGCCCGCGGTCGGCTCGTACATTCTGACAAGCATTCTGGCGCTGGTGCTTTTTCCGCAGCCGGACTCGCCCACGATTCCCAAAGTCTCGCCTCGATTAAGGTCAAAGGAAATGTCGTTCACCGCGTAAACCATTTGATTTTTTTTCGCGAAAAAGCCGGCTTCCAAGTCAAAGCTTTTGAACAAATTTTCCGCGCGCAAAATCAGCTCTTGCCCAGAATTTTTCGGCGCGGCATTTTTGGCTTGCAAAATATTTTCGTCGCTCATACGCTCGCCTCCACTTCTTTATGGCAAGAATAATTTTTGTCCCTGCATTCGTCTTTTGCAAAAGAACAGCGGGGCTCAAAAGGACAGCCCGGCGGCGGATTTTTTGGGTCAACCACCGCGCCCGGAATTGAAAGCAATTTTTGGTCTTGGTAAGAAGTCCCGAATTTCGGCATCGCTCCAAGCAAAGCCTTTGTGTAGGGATTCTTCGGATTTTCGTAAAGCTCGCGAGCGGCGCCCGACTCCATAACCAAGCCGCCGTACATTACAAGCATTCGGTCTGAAATCTGGGCCACCAAGTCGATGTTGTGCGAAATGAAAATAATTGAAAGGCCGCGCTTTTCCTTTAATTCCAAAAGCAAGTTCACGATTTGCGCTTGAATCGTAACGTCAAGCGCGGTCGTGGGTTCGTCGGCAATCAAAAGCTCTGCGTTCTGCGCGAGAGCGAGAGCGATTCCGATTCTCTGCAGCTGGCCGCCCGAAAATTGGTGGGGATAATTTTTTAGGCGCTTTTGCGGGTCAGGCAAGCCCACCTCGCCCAAGATTTTTGAAGCGCGCTCGTCGCTTTCTTTCTTAGTGATTTTAGGCTCGGTGTTGCGATACAATTCAAAGAAAACGCTTCCGATATTTTGAAGGGGGTCAAAGGAGCGGCCCGGTTCTTGCAAGATGAGCGCGATTCTTTGTCCGCGATAAGGCCTCAATTCTTTTTGGCTTAAGGCGGAAAGTTCCACGCCGTCAAAAATTATTTTTCCTGAAACAGTCGCGTTTGAAGGAAGCAAGCCCGGAATCGCCGTCGTGCTGACGGACTTTCCGCTTCCTGATTCGCCGACAATGCCTAAAATTTCTCCGCGGCGAACGGTATAAGAGATTCCGCGGACGGCGTGGGTCAAGCCGGCCTTTGCGTCAAGGCTTTCAAAGTCAACCCGCAAGTTTTTGATTTGAAGAAGAACATCGCCAGCCGCGTCTTGGCCTTGCGCTTCTTCCGCCAGTCCAACTTTTTCTTCCGCCACTCCGACTTTTTCGTCCGTCATTCCGAACTTGTTTCGGAACGCGCTTTCATTCTCGGCATCCGCTTTTCGCTTCATCGCCTTCTTTCGTTTCCATGTCGGGAAAATCGCGTGGTAAGGGTCAAAGTAATCTCTGAGCGCGTCGCCAAAAAAGTTAAAGGCAAGGGTCACAAGAAGCAAAAGCCAAACGGGATTTAAAAGCCAAGGATAGCGGCTAAGGTTGCTCAAAGTTGAAATCTCTCGGTTAATCATCGAGCCCCAACTAACGGCTGGGTCGGCGATTCCCAAGCCCAAATAAGAAAGGGTCGTTTCGCTCATGATAAAGCCCGGAACGCTTAGAGCCGCGCTTACAATCAAAAGGCTTGAAATCTGCGGAATGATGTGCCTGAAAATTATCGCCAAAGACGGAAGGCTTTCGAGCGCGGCGTTTTGAACAAAGTCTTCGCGCTTGATTGCGTGCACCATTCCTCGAATCGTTCGGGCGCTTCCCGGCCAGCCTACAAGTGAAAGAATCAGAGTGATTATCATGTAAGAAGTTCCGCTGTCAAGCTTGGAATTCAAAAGCGAGCGCAAGAACAAAATCAAATACAAGGACGGAACCAGCATAAAAAATTCCGCAAAGCGCATCACGGCCCAGTCAGTCTTTCCGCCATAATAGCCGGCGGCTCCGCCCAAGACAATCGCCAAAAGCATGCTGACGGCTGTTGCGACAAAACCAATCGTAAGAGAAATGCGGCTTCCGTAAACCATTCGGCTGAACATGTCGCGGCCAAGATTGTCGGCACCCAAAAGATAAAGTGGATAAGGCTTTCCGTCTGAGTTTTCAGTTCCGAACAAGTGACGGTCGCAAGGAATCGCGCCGAACAATTTGTATGGAGCGCCTTTAACAAAAAAACGGACTTTATGTTCTGAGCCTTTTACAAAAGCGTAGTTCCAATTTATCATGCTTATAGTTTTGGCCTCTTTGGCCACTAGGCCGTTTTTTGTGAGGCGCAAGTTCGCTGGATGGAAAGTGTTTTCTTCAAAAGTAAGGGTGGCAGGATAAGGCGCGACAAATTCCGCGAAAATCATAGTCAAATACAAAAGCGCGAGCAATATTATTCCGCCAAAAGCAAGAGGCCGTGTCTTTAGGTAATTAAAAAGCTTTTTCATCTTTGTCAGCCCTCCGCTCCGTAACGAATGCGAGGATCGACCAAGGCAAGGCAAATGTCGCTCAAAAGCATTCCGACCAAGACAAGCGCCGAGATGAACATTTCGTCAGCCAAAACCAAATTGATGTCCTGCTGCAAAACCGCGTCATACATCAAGCGGCCGATTCCAGGATAGGCGAAAATAATTTCAAGGACCAAAGAGCCGCTAAAAAGTCCGGCCAACAAATTGGCGCTTCCTGTTATGTAAGGGTTCAAAGTATTTCTAAAAGCGTGGTTAAAGTAAACCCGCTTTTCGCTGATTCCGCGAGCGCGCAAGGCAAAGATGTAAGGAAGGCCCATTTGGTCAAGCATCGTCGCGCGAATCATTCGCATCGTTCCGCCGGCGCCGCCCAAAAAAGAGGCAAGCAAAGGAAGGAAAACGTGGCGGGAATAGCTAAAGACAAATTTTCCGGGAGCCGCCGCAAAAGGAAAATCCGGATACGCGGTGACAGGAAAAAGCCTTGTGACGCTCGCAAAAAGCTGGAGCAAAATCAAAAGCAGCATTCCAGGAAAGGCGTTGAAAAAAAGCGCGAAAAAAGTCACGCCAACGTCAAGGCGGCTTCCGGCCTTGCTTGAAAAATAAACTCCCAGCGCAAAGCTTGCCGTGGTAATCAAGACAAGCGAAATCAAATTAAGCAAGAGGGAATTCCACAATCGGGATCGAATCAAAAAGCCAACAGGCGCCCGCGATATAAGGCTTACCCCCAAATCGTGGTCAACAAAAACGCGCTTGAGCCACTTTCCGTACTGAACGTAAAAGGGCTTGTCGATTCCAAGCTCCGCTCTCAAAGCGGCCATTTGCTCCTCTTGGAATTTATTGTCGCTCGCGGAATTTTTGGGAGCGCCGCCCTCGCCTTGGGCGCCA
>JAILDQ010000215.1 GCA_024689365.1 Treponema sp.
AATTTCGCCGACTGCATTGTTGTGGGCGGAGAAAACTACGGCCAAGGCTCAAGCCGCGAGCACGCAGCCTTGGGACCAATGTATTTGGGCGTCCGCGCGATTTTGACAAAAAGCTTTGCCAGAATCCACAAGGCCAACCTCATAAACTACGGAATCATTCCGATGAACTTTGTGAACCCCGCCGACTACGACCTCATAAAGCAGGGCGACACCCTTATTTTGGGCAACATCGAGGAAGCCTTGAACACAGGCTGCGAGTTCAAGATTGACTTGAACGGAAAGACAATCTTGGCCACAAACGACTTGTCAGAGCGCAGCCGCGCGATTCTTAAGCAAGGCGGACTTGCAAAATACACCAAAAACGGCGGAAACTAACGCAGGCTGGCGGACTACGGTCCGCCGCCTTTCATTGACATAGCGAAGCCTATTCAATATAATAGAAAAGATAAATATGTTTCTTATAAAAACGTCTACTAAAGTTCTTTTTTCTTTGCTCATGGCCTCTTCCGTGATTATCGGGGCCGCATTGGGTCTTGGCTTGGCTAGAACCGCCGACACGGTAAACACGGAAAATTTCACGGAATTCACAACCGCCCTTCCCACAAAGATTTTGGACATCAACGGAGAGTTGATAACGGAATTCACTTCGGAAGAAAGGCGCGAAATAATCAGCTTGATTGAAATTCCCCAGCACATGAAAGACTCCCTTTTGACTCGCGAAGACCGAATCTTCTACGAGCACAAGGGCTTTAGCGTAAGGGCGATTTTTAGAGCGGTCGTGGGCGTTTTGACCAGAAGCTCTTTGGGAGGCGGCTCAACCCTCACCCAGCAAATTGCCGGAACCTTGTATTGCGACAGAACTGAAATGTCGCTCATCAGAAAACTAAAGGAATTGTGGTGGGCCATTCAAATGGAGCGCCGCTATTCAAAGAACGAAATCCTTGAATTGTATCTAAACCGCGTTTATTTCGGCGGCGGAACTTACGGAGTCAACGCGGCCAGCAAATATTATTTTGGCCACGACTCCAGAAGCATCACTCCGGCCGAATCCGCCATTCTTGTAATTCAGCTTTCAAACCCGGCTTGGTACAATCCATTTGAGCACCCAAACCGTGCGATGGACAGACAAAAAGACGTTTTGCGCGCGATGGTCAGCGAAGGCTACATCACCCAGCAGGAAGCCGACGATTCGTTTGACAATTATTGGCTAAACTTTGACTATTCAAGAACGGACACTTCGGCCTTTTTCATGAGAGACGACAAGGCGCCTTGGTTCAGCGAATACGTTCGCCGCGAGCTGAGCGAAATGATTTACGGAGACGCGGACATTTATTCAAGCGGCTTTACGGTAAACACAACCGGAAACATCTACCACTTGCAAACGGCCCAGCTTTTGATGGAAAAGCAAATCGCCAACGCAAACGCAAATTACAAGGCGCAAATGGCCTCAAAGCAAAAAGGCGCCTTCAGCACTTACGTTCCCATGAGCGAATTGATCACCTTGATGTTCAACTTAAAAAAACTCAAGATGTCAAAGCGCTTGGTTCAATCTTCGGCCACCAAGGAATTTCAAACAAAGCTAAATCCCTTGGTTGACATCGCGAGCCTTATGTTCGGAATCGACAACCTAAAGGTCGGCATCATCAACAAGGCCAACCGCGCGAGCCAAGAAAAGGCAAAGGCGACGACAATCGAAGGAACGATGGTCAACCTTGAAAACGACACAGGCTACATAACGGCGCTTATCGGCGGAAGCAAATTTGACCAATCAAACCAATTCATCCGCGCAAGCCAAGCCAGAGTTCAACCGGGCTCTTCTTTCAAGCCCTTGTATTTCAGCGCGGCGATGGACACGCCCGACTTCAACGCGGCAACTCCGATTCTTGACGCGCCCTACGAGTTCAAGTCAAAAGACGGAAGCAGCTATTTGCCGAACAACTACGGCGGAGCCTGGAGAGGAAACGTTCTGCTTTGGAGAGCCTTGGCGCTTTCTTTGAACGTTCCCGCGCTTAAAGTGTTGGAAAAAGTTGGCTTCGACGCGGCAATCGAAAGATCCGTTGCCTTGCTGGGAATTCCAAAAAAAGAATTGCCGAGCCGCGCCTTCATTCCGGGCTTCCCGCTTGGCTTGGGAACTGTTTCAGTGCGCCCAATCGAAATGGCCCGAGCCTACGCGATTTTCGCCAACGGCGGAAAGGCCGTCACGCCGACAGCCATTCGAACTGTAGAAGACAAAAACGGAAACATCATTCTTAACATAGAGCGCGACGTTCGCAACAACATGAAAAACCCGACGCAGGTCATCACTCCTCAAAACTCTTTCATAATGACAAAGATTATGGAGCACGCGACTACAATCGGAACTTTGAGATACGGCTCGCAAAACCGATCAAGCCTAATCGACCGTTCAAGCGGAGACCCGATGGGCTCAAAGTTCATTTACACAGACAAAAAAACAGGCGAAGAATTCCAAATGCCTATGGCCGGAAAAACAGGAACAACACAAAACTGGGGCGACGCGTGGGCAATCGGATACAGCCCCTACTACACCGCGGCCTTCTGGTTCGGCTTTGACACTCCGGGAAATTCAATGGGAATGTCAGGAACCGGCGCTTCTTTGGCAGGACCGCCTTGGGGCGACTTTATGAAGGCGATTCACAAGGACTTGCCCTACAAAGATTGGCCGCAGCCCGAAGAAGGCGTTGTAAAATTGAACGTATGCGCGGAAACAGGAAAGCTTTGCGTTGAAGGTTGTACAGAAGTGGCCTTGTGGTTCATGTCAAACAACGTTCCAAAGGAATTGTGCGACATTCACGGCGCCGGCCATGTTAGCGGCGAAAAGCGCTCGGAAGAAATGCTTCAAGACGCTCTCTTGCAAACAGGCTTTACAATGGACGACTTTATCGACGACAGCGAGCTTGAGCTCGATCTTGACCTTGACTCCATCATCGAAAAGAACGAAAGAACCGAAAGTTCCCAAGATGAAAACATTGA
The DNA here is from genome assembly GCA_024689365.1 of Treponema sp. Classification (GTDB taxonomy): domain Bacteria; phylum Spirochaetota; class Spirochaetia; order Treponematales; family Treponemataceae; genus Treponema_D. Next base: position 2,992 of record JAILDQ010000215.1, read on the forward strand.
AGAGGAATTCAACTTCTCTGATTTTGAAAGCGGAAATTCTTTAATGGAGTAAGCGATGTTGGTCAGCATAAAGGACATAAAGGTAAAGAGCCGCGTCAGAAAAGATTTGGGCAACTTGGAAGACCTTAAGGACAGCCTAAGGCGCTACGGCCTTTTAAATCCGATTACGCTAAATTCAAAATACCAATTGATTGCCGGAGAGCGCCGCTTGGAAGCCGCAAAAGCAATCGGTTGGACCAGCATCAACGCGAACATCATCGAAAACCTCACTCCCCTAAGCCAGTTGGAAATGGAACTTGAAGAGAACAACCAGCGCAAGGAATTCACCGACGAAGAGCTTTTGGAAGGCTACAAACGCTTGGCCCGCTTGAGAAACCCAAGCCTTTTAAGGCGAATTTGGAACGCGCTCAAAGATTTCTTCATTATGATTTTCACGACAATCCTTTCTTGGTTCAAAAAATAATTTTTGTTAGCAGTTGACAACTTCTGTAAAAAGATGTAACATAACACTGTTACATAACACTGTTATCACATTTACCAACAAGGAGTTGTATATGAAAAAAATTTCAATCGCAATCGTTTCCCTTCTTTTGACGGCGGCCATGGCCTTTGCCGACCAAGCCTATGACATTGTACAAAAAGCGAAAGACTTGGATGAAGCTCCAAGCGGAACCTACACTTGTTCTTTGATTCTAACGGACAGAAAAGGAAACCAGCGCGTTCGCGAAGCCGTTGCCTACATGTGGAAGGACGGCGAGGTTGACAAAAGCGTAATGGCCTTTAGAACGCCAAAAGACGTGGCGGGCGTAAGCTACCTTTCTTGGGAATATCCGGACAATCCCGACGGAACTACAAAAGACAGCGACAGTTGGCTTTACATGCCGGCCATGAAGAAAGTTCGCCGAATCGCAGGAAGCGGAAAAAAAGACGATTTTATGGGAACTGACTTCACTTACGAAGACATCGGCGAGCGTTCAATACACAAAGACACTTACAAGCTCTTGGGAGAAGAAAACGTCGCTGGAAAGGCTTGCTGGAAAATCGAGGCCTTGGCAAAAGACAAGACTGAAAAAAATCCCCGCTCGATTTTATACATCGCAAAAGACAATTACGTCGTTTACAAAAAAGAATACTTTGACCGCCAGAACAATTTGCAGAGAATCTTGGACGTGCAAAGGGTTGAGCTTGTTGACGGTTATTGGACTTCTGAAAAAATGTTCATGCAAAACGTGCAGTCAAAGCACTCGACGCTTTTTGAAATGAAGGACATTAATTTTTCATGGAAAACTGACCAGAGCCTCTTTACTGTAAACGCCCTTGAACGCCAGGCGATTCGATAAAAAAAAGGAATTAAAAAATGACAAAGACTTTTTCATTTGAAAAAAAAGTCGCGGCTTTGATTGCCCTCTGCCTTTGCGCCTTCAACGCCTTTGCGGAGCTTTCCTTTAGCGGAACTCTTGAAAGCAAGGCTGGCGTTCAAAGGTGGGAATTCGCCGAGGTGAAGGAAAAAATAACGGGAGAACTGAATTTTTATTCAGGAGCCAATTCCGCCTATGTCAAAGGCGGAGCGGAATTTGACGCGCTAAAAGCCACAAACTCTTCCTACGGCTTGAGCGCCCGCCTTGACGAAGCCTGGTATTCCTACTACACAGGAATAGGACAAAGCGACTGGACTTGCTCGGTGAAGATTGGCCGGCAAATCGAGGCTTGGGGAAAGGCTGACGAAATTTCAATTACCGACGTTCTTTGCCCGTCCGACTACACTTCATTAAGTTTGGGAAGCTACGCCGACAGCCGCTTGGGAATTGACGGAGTGAAGTTGAGCGCGGCCTCGACCAGCGTTGGCCTTGACCTTTACTGGGTTCCGATTTTCAAGGGCTCAAAGTTGCCGTTGGACAAAGACGACCGATTAAGGCCAAGCGCGTGCCCCCTTTCCTACAACGGAATCGAGCTCAATCCTCAAACAAACAAGCCAGACTTTGACGCTGAAAACATGACTTGGGGCGCTCGCCTAAGCTTTTGGACAAGAATAATGGACATAAGCCTTTACGGTTATTACGGTTACGACCACAAGCCGGTAGCCAACATGGCGAAAGCCATTAGCGCGATGACGCTCGCGCCCTCCGCCGTAACGGTAGAATTGGACTACTACAAATACAAGATGATAGGAATTGACGCCGCCATTCCCGTAAAAGAATTTGTCTTTAGGCTTGAAGGAGCCGGCTACTTTGACAAAGCCTTTTCTTTTACGCAAGAAGCGATAAGAAAAAATTTCATGGTCGCCCGAGCGTCATCAAATTTTGAGCGGAAGAATTCAATCAACGCTTTGGGCGGCATAGATTGGACACCCAGCTGGGCCACATTGAGCGCGCAATATTACGCCAGAAAAATTTTTGATTACAACAGCTCGTTGGATTCATATGACTTTGAGCAAGGCCTGACCTTTAGCGCGAGCAAAAACTTTTTGGCGGAAACCCTTTCGATTTCCTTTAGCGCTGTCCTTAACTTGAACGATTTTGACTCCGGCTATTTTGCAAGCATTGCCTACGACGCGACCGACAACTTAAAGTTCACCCTTAGCGGCCAGCTTTTTGTGGAAAGCCCTTGGACTGTCGGAAGAAATTACGGAAAGTATTCCGACTACAGCGCGATTTACCTTGGCGCGAAATTCACTTTCTAAAAAAAAATCGCGCCTGAACTCTTTCAAGCGCGACCTTTAAAAGCCATGGCTAAAAGCCGTGGCTTTTTTTATTTGAATACAACACGCACAAACTTTTTCTTTCCAGAGCGCAAGACAAGGTCTCCGTCCTTGTCCAAGTCGCTTTCAGTCAAGACGCGCTTTACGTCGTCAAAAGTTTTTGCGTTGACGGCCGCTCCGCCCTGTTGAATCAAACGGCGAATGTCGCTTTTTGTTCCGCCTAGCTTTGCGGCAAAGAACAAGTCAATCGCGCCGATTCCGTTTTGAATCAAAGACTTTTCCATTTCGACAGTTGGCATGTCGTCCTTGTTGCCTTCTCCGCTAAAGGCGGCCTTGGCTCCGCTTACGGCTTTGTCAGCCTCTTCCTGGCCGTGAATGTCTTTGACGACCTCGTAGGCCAAAGTCTTTTGCGCGATTCTTGTTTCGGGAGCGGCTTCCTGCTGCTTGTAGATTTCCTCAATCTGTTCGCGGGGAAGGAAGGTGAACACCTTGAGGTATTCCAAAACCTTCGAGTCGTCGGAATTGTAGAGGTACTGGTAAATCTGGTATGGGCTTGTCTTTGTTTTGTCAAGCCAAAGCGCGTTTCCTTCGCTCTTTCCAAACTTCTTTCCTGTCGGGTCAAGAATCAAGGGCATTGTAAAGGCGTAGGCCGTTTGGTTTAGAATCTTTCTGATCAAGTCAACGCCAGTCGTGATGTTTCCCCACTGGTCGCTTCCGGCCACTTGCATTATGCATTTTTTCTCTTGGAACAAGTGGACAAAATCAAAGCCTTGCAAAAGCATGTAAGAGAATTCGGCGAAGGTGATTCCGGTTTCCAAACGACGGCGAATGATGTCCTTGTCGAGCATATAGTTTACGTTGATGTACTTTCCGATGTCGCGCAAAAAGTTAAGGAAAGTGTAGTCCTTCATCCAATCGTAGTTGTCAACCAATTCCGCGCCAGGAACGAGAGTCTTTATTTGGCTGCGGATTCCGTTAATGTTGGCGTTGACCTTTTCTTCGCTGATGATTTCGCGCTCGGCTGTCGGTCGCGGGTCGCCGATTCGGCCAGTGGCTCCTCCGCACAAAAGGACTGGGTGATGGCCGGCCTTTGCCAAACGCTTTGCCATGCACAAAGATGAATAATGGCCAAGATGAAGGCTGTCCGCCGTTGGATCGGTTCCCCAATAAAAAGAAAAAGGCTGTCCGTCCAAAACTTTTTGCAAATCGCTTTCCTCTCCGGCAATGTCCTTAATCAAGCCGCGCCATTTTAAATCTTCGTACAAAGTCACAGTGATTACACTCCTTTATTTTTTGAAATCATATTTTATCAGATTGAATGATTATGCGCAAGCGGAACAATTTATCGAAAGTTTTTTATTGAAAGAATGTCTCGCTTGCGCTAAAATGATTTGTATGAATTACGGATATTTTCGAGCGGCGGCGGCAAGCGTCGAACTAAAAGTCGCGGATCCCGCCTTTAATTCTGAAAGAATCATTACGGCCGCAAGCCAAGCGGAAGCGAAAAACGCGAATTTAATAGTATTCCCCGAACTTTGCTTGACCGGCTACACTTGCTCAGACTTGTTCCTTCAAGAAAGCCTTGTAAAAAAAGCCGCGTCTGAATGCGAAAGAATAGCGAAAGAGACTTCGGGCCTTAACATAATAATCGCTCTTGGCCTTCCCGTAAAAAAGAACGGAGCGCTTTACAACGCGGCCGCCATTTTGTTCAAGGGAAAAATCATCGCCTTGATTCCAAAAACCTTCATTCCAAACTATTCTGAATTTTACGAGCGCCGTCATTTCGCGCCGGCCTCCGCGCTTGGAAAAAATCAAAGCTATTATTTTTCAGACAAAAATCCGGCGGTTCCTTTTGGAACGAACATTTTGATTTGCCCGGAAAATTCGAGCGCAAAAATCGCGTTTGAGATTTGCGAAGACTTGTGGGCGCCAAATCCGCCTTCTACAAAACACGCCTTAAATGGAGCAAACATAATCGCAAACCTTTCGGCTTCAAACGAAATTATCGGAAAAGCCCAGTACCGCCGCCTTTTGGCAAGCTCGGCCTCCGCCCGCCTTCTTTGCTCTTACATTTACGCGGACGCAGGAAACGACGAGTCAAGCCAAGACATGGTTTTTGCCGGCCACAATTTGATTTGCGAGAACGGAAAAATACTTGCGGAAAGCGAGCTTTTCCAAAAACAATGCGTCTTCGCCGACATCGACCTTTCCCTTTTGGAAAACGAAAGATTAAAAATTTCAAGCTTTAGCCAAAACCAAGAGCTTTGCAAAGAAGAGCGGGATTATTTGGAAATTCCAGTCAGCCTAAAAGAATTTGACATGGACAAAACGCCCTTCTTTTTTAGAAGCGTAGATCCGCACCCCTTTGTTCCTTCCGACGACGAAAAGCGCGGCGAACGCTGCAAGGAAGTGCTGGCCCTGCAAGCGCAAGGACTTGCAAAAAGGCTCAGGCACATAAACGCCAAGAGCGCCGTGATTGGCTTGAGCGGAGGCTTGGACTCGACCCTTGCCCTTCTTGTCACTTGCCGCGCCTTTGACCTATGCAAATTGGACCGTTCGGGAATTGTGGCGGTAACAATGCCGGGCTTTGGAACGACCGACAGAACTTACCAAAACGCGCTCGCCCTCGCAAAAGAAGAAGGCGCGAGCCTAAAGGAAATCAGCATCGCCGACGCGGTTCGCCAACACTTTAAGGACATCGGCCACGACGAAAGCCAGCATGACGTGACTTACGAAAATTCGCAGGCGCGCGAAAGAACGCAAATTCTCATGGACTTGGCGAACAAGACAAACGGAATCGTCATCGGAACCGGCGACCTTTCAGAATTGGCCTTGGGCTGGTGCACTTACAACGGCGACCACATGTCGATGTACGGCGTGAACTCGTCGATTCCAAAAACCCTTGTCCGCCATTTGGTTCAATGGGAAGCGGACAGCGCCCAAAGCCAAAAACTAAAAGAGGCTCTTCTTGACGTTTTGAACACGCCCGTAAGCCCTGAACTTCTTCCGCCCACAAACGGAAACATTTCGCAAAAAACAGAAGAGCTTGTCGGCCCCTACGAATTGCACGACTTCTTTTTATATCAAATCATTCGCTACGGCTTTGAGCCGAAAAAGATTTACTTCTTGGCCCAAAAAGCCTTTTGCGAAGAAAAGAGCCAAACTTCATTCCTAAAAGGCGAAATTAAAAAATGGCTTAAGACTTTTTACCGCCGCTTCTTCTCGCAGCAGTTCAAAAGATCCTGCATGCCAGACGGCGCTAAAGTGGGAACCGTTTCCCTTTCTCCCCGCGGAGATTGGAGAATGCCGAGCGACGCAAGCGCGGACCTTTGGCTGAACGAAATAAACGAATTGGATTAGGAGAAAATTATGGAAGAAATTTATTCAGCCGCAAACGACAGATACGAGAAAATGGAATACCCCCATTGCGGAAAGAGCGGACTAAAATTGCCGCGCGTTTCATTGGGCCTTTGGCACAACTTTGGCTCAAAAGGAAATTTTGACAACATGCGCGACATGTGCAAAACGGCTTTTGACAACGGAATCACTTGCTTTGACATCGCCAACAATTACGGCCCTGAAGGCGGCGCCGCCGAAGAAAATTTTGGACGCATTCTAAAAAAAGACTTGGCGCCCTACCGCGACCAGCTTGTAATCACTTCAAAAGCCGGATACGGAATGTGGCCAGGCCCATACGGCGACAACGGCTCAAGAAAGTATTTGCTTGCAAGCCTTGACCAAAGCCTTAAAAGAACAGGCCTTGAATACTTTGACATTTTTTACCATCACAGAATGGACAAGGAAACTCCGCTTGAAGAATCAATGGGAGCCCTTGACCAAGCCGTAAAATCAGGAAAAGCCCTTTACGCGGGAATCTCCAACTACGATTTGGAAACAACATTAAAGGCCGCGAAAATTTTGGAAGACTTGCATTGCCCCTTTATCGTGAACCAAGTGCGCTATTCAATCTTTGACAGGGAAATCGAGCGAACAGGCTTAAAGGAAAAGGCGGCAAAAGAAGGAATCGGCTTGGTTTGCTTCAGCCCGCTAGCGCAAGGCCTTTTGACAGACCGCTACCTTAACGGCATTCCTGAAGACAGCCGCATGAAAACCGACGGCCGCTTCTTGAACGAAAAAAATCTTACTCCCGAACGCATGGAGCAAATAAAAGCCTTGAACGAAATAGCCAAAAACCGCGGCCAGTCTTTGGCGCAAATGGCCTTGAGCTGGGTCCTTCGCGACGGCGACATCACAAGCGTTTTGATTGGCGCCTCAAAGCCTGAACAGATTTTGGAAAACGTAAAGATTGCAAGCAAAACCGATTTTACAAAAGAGGAACTTGCGGCGATTGACAAAATCGCTCCGGCCCTTTAATTATGCTCAGTTACTTGCACGCTTTCCACGCGGGAAACCACGCCGACATTTTAAAGCATATGGCGTTGATTCAGATTTTGCAAAAGTTGAATCAAAAAGAAGCGCCTTATTCTTTTTTTGACACCCACGCGGGAAGCGGCTTGTATTCCCTTCAAGGCGAAAAAGCCCTAAAAACAGGCGAAGCCCAAAAGGGAATCTCAAAGCTTTTTTCTTACTGCGAAAATTTTCAAGCCCAAGAAAGGGGCGAGCCTCTTCCCCTTGCCGTAAAAAACTATTTGGAGGCAATCAGTCCTTTTTTGGCTAAAGACCTTTACCCCGGCTCGCCCCTTATCGAGCGCGCCTTCTTAAAAGAAAATTGCTTTCATTCAATTTGCGAATTGCATCCGAGCGAATTTGAAAAACTAAAAGAAAACTGCGCGCTTCAAGAAAGCTCGTACAATTTTGGTCCAGCCAAAAAATTCGTTCAAAGCCAGGCGAAAAAAATCGACGGCTTTAAAAACCTTATGGCGCTCACTCCGCCTGCGATAAAAAGGGGCGCGGCGCTAATCGATCCGAGCTATGAAGAAGTTTCCGATTACAAGGCGGTTGAAAAAACGATTGTCGCTGTTCACAAAAAATGGAGCGCTGGAATCATAATGATTTGGTTTCCGCTGTTGGCCCATCGTTCTGATCAAATCGAAGGAATGCTGGCCGCCATTTGCGCCGCGGCAAAAAAGCAAAACGCGAACGCAAACATTTTGCGCGCGGACTTTTGCGTTGACAGTCCTCAAAGCCATACAGAAACTTCGCTGGAAAACAACGCGGCTCAAAACCAAAACTCGCCCCGCCTTTACGGGAGCGGAATATTGGTCTTGAACTCGCCGTGGAAGTTGGACCAAGAATTGGAAGAAGCCCTAAAGTTTTTGAAAGAAAGCGGCGCCTTTGAAAAGGCTCCTTCCTATTCCGTTATGAAAATATAATTTGTCCGCCAGACTCGCTTGCCTTGATTTGCGCGCCGTCGGAAAATTTTCCTGACAAAATTTCTTTTGCCAAAGGATTTTCGACGTAAGTTTGAATCGCCCTCTTTACAGGCCGCGCGCCAAAGGCAGGATCGTAGCCCTTCTCCGCAAGGAAGTCGCAAGCGCTTTGGTCAAAGTCAAGCTTGATTCGCCTGTCTTCCAAACGCTTGGCGACGCGAGCAAGCTGGTTCTTTACGATTCCAGAAATGCAAGACTTGTCCAAGCGGCCGAACATTACGATTTCGTCAATGCGGTTCAAGAACTCAGGCTTGAACGAAGCCTTTAGCAATTCGCTGATTTTGGCTTTTGCCGAAATCATTTTTTGCTCGTCGTCGGCTTCCAAAATCAATTCGCTTCCCAAGTTGCTTGTCATGATGATGATTGTGTTTTTAAAGTCAACCAAGCGGCCTTGTCCGTCGGTCAAGCGGCCGTCGTCAAGCACTTGAAGCAAAACGTTGAATACGTCTGGATGCGCCTTTTCTATTTCGTCAAAGAGAACGACGCTGTAAGGACGGCGGCGAACGGCTTCTGTCAATTGGCCGCCTTCATCGTAGCCGACGTATCCCGGTGGCGCTCCAATCAAGCGGCTTACGGAAAACTTTTCCATGTATTCGCTCATATCGATTCGAGTCAAGGATTTTTCATCGTTGAACAAAAAGTCCGCGAGGGTTTTTGCAAGCTCTGTTTTTCCAACGCCGGTGGGTCCAATAAAAAGGAAGGAGCCAAGAGGCTTGTTCGGGTCGCTCAAGCCCGAGCGGTTTCTGCGGATTGCGTCGCTTACAACTTGAACCGCGTCGTCTTGGCCGATAACTCGTTTGTGGAGTTCGCCTTCAAGCTGCAAGTATTTTTCTTTTTCCGAGCTCATCATTTTTGCCAAAGGAATTCCTGTCCAAGAAGAAACGACGCGGGCGATGTCCTCTTCGGTGACTTCTTGGCGCAAAAGAGAATTGGCGGGGCCGGCTTTGCTTTCCTTGTCCTTTTCTTCGGCGGCCTTCAATTCTTTTTCCAAATTTGGAATGACAGAATATTTTAGTTCGGCGGCCTTTTCAAGATTTCCTTGGCGAGTGAACTTTTCTTCCTCAAAGCGGGCGCTCTCAAGCTTTTCCTTCAACTCGCGCGACTTTCCGATTTGAGTCTTTTCGTTTTGCCATTGAAGCTTCATAGCGTCGCGCTTTCCAGAAATTTCCGACAATTCTTTTTCAAGCTTTTGAAGGCGCTCAAGGCTGGCCGCGTCGTCTTCCTTGGAAAGAGACTGCTTTTCGATTTGAAGCTGCAAAATCTTTCGCTCGATTTGGTCAAGTTCGGTCGGCTGGCTTTCGATTTCCATCTTGAGTCGGCTGGCGGCTTCGTCAACCAAGTCAATCGCCTTGTCCGGCAAAAAGCGGTTTGTGATGTAGCGGTTTGAAAGAAGCGCGGCCGAAACAAGCGCCTCGTCTTC
>JAILDQ010000240.1 GCA_024689365.1 Treponema sp.
GAAGAAATCGCCGACGCTGAGCCAGTCGAGGACCTTGAAGAAGGGGAAGAAGTGACCGACGCCGAGCCAGTTGAAGACTTGGAAGAAGTGGAAGAAATCGCCGCCGCCGAGCCAGTTGAAGACCTAGAAGAAGTAGAAGAAATCGCCGCCGCCGAGCCAGTTGAAGACCTAGAAGAAGTAGAAGAAATCGCCGACGCTGAGCCAGTTGACGATTTGGAAGAAGTTGAAGAAATCGCAGATGCCGAGCCTGTTGAAGACCTAGAAGAAGTGGAAGAAATCGCCGACGCCGAGCCCGTTGAAGACTTGGAAGAAGTTGAAGAAGTGACCGACGCTGAGCCCGTTGAAGACTTGGAAGAAGTGGAAGAAATCGCCGACGCCGAGCCAGTCGAGGACCTTGAAGAAGTGGAAGAAGTGACCGACGCTGAGCCCGTTGAAGACCTTGAAGAAGTTGAAGAAATCGTCGACGTTGATGATTTTGAAGAGTTGGCCGCAAGCCTTACAAATGATATCGCTGAGAAAAAAAGAAAAAGCCGCATTCCCGAATACGACATTTCCGAAGACGTGGGCTCTGATTTCTTTGCGATAAAAAAAGACAAAAACGAAGCGGCCGCAAAAGAAGACAATTCCGCGGCTGTAAAAGCCCACGATCCTTTTTACGGCGTTCGCGATTCATTCAAGCCGAATGAAGAAACGGAAGAGGTTGTCAATCAATTCTCGATTTCTGACATGAACTACAAGGGCCTTGACGCGAACACCAACGAACTTAAGTTGAACGGAACCCTTGAAAGCGAAAAAAAGGAATACGACAAAGAGCTCTCTCTCGAGGATTTTGGAATCCAAGCCAAAAAAGAAAATGAAGCTTTCTCCGAGCCGATAGAAATGAGCGCTCCCAAAAATCCAGACGAAGACGATTCGATTGACATCGCTTCTACATTCACCACAGAAAAGCCGCATTTTGAACGCGACGCCCTTAACTTCTTTGCAAAAGAAAAGGAAACAAAAAAGGCGGAAGAAGACGCGAAATTTGCCGAAAGCCTGAAAAACGCGAAAGAGGCGATTCCTGTGTCAAACAGCCAATCCTTTATGTTCTCTTCATTTGGACAAAGCTCGAATTTTGCGGAGCTGCAAATCGCGGACTTCAATCCAATTGTTCAAGACGAAAACGGCGTTTTCTCAATTAACGACGGCCTCAAAACAGGCGGCGTTGTTCAAGACAATTCCTTCAAGCGCTTGGTTGACTCGGTGTTGAACAAAGCCTAGCTTTTTGATAAAATCCTTTCATTATGAAAATAACTTCTGAACTTGTCGTTCGCACTTACGAATGCGACTCTTACGGTCACGTAAACAACGCGGTATATGTAAATTACCTTGAATACGGAAGAATGGGCTTTCTAAATGGAATCGGCTTTGACTACAAGGAAATGATCAAGGCTGGCTACTACATTTACATCACCCACATAGACATCCACTACAAGGCCAGCGCCTATTTGATGGACAAACTTTTTGTAGACGTTTGGCCAATCGAAACCGGAGCGGTTAGGGGAACCTTAAGGCAAGTCATTAGAAAAGAAGACGGAACTGTTTGCGCCGAAGCCGACGTAACTTGGGCCACAGTGACAACGCAAGGCCGTCCTTCAAAGCTTCCGAAGGAATTCCAAGTGCCCGGCCTTTATCCAGAAAAAGAATAAAAAAAAGCCATCCTGAACTTTCCAGGATGGCCGTTTTTTTTGAAAGTCAATTATTAGCCCAAGCAGCTTTGCATCAACTGGACAAAAAGGTAAATGTGCTTGTAAACTCCTACGCCCAATTCCTTTACTGGGTGGTCTGAGAATTTGTCCAATTCCTTCCAGTTTATGATGACTTCTCCCTTTGGCTTTGCGTAGTCTTCCAAAAGGTTTTTTGTCGTTTTTGCGATTGTGATTAGGTTTTTAGTTCCGTCAACGCACATGGCTTTGGCTTCGTCATTCAAGTCGCTGATAAGGGTGCCGATGATGTTTCGGGCTTCCTTGTCGCGCTCGGCTCTAGGCATGTGGTTTTTGATTCTTGTTCCTATTTCGCCGTCTTCCGCGATTTTTGCGTCAAAGGCCAAAAGCGTGTCGCTGGATTCTATCAAGGCGTGGTAGGCGTTTGACATCGGAGTGGAAAGCGCTTGTGTTGACCAAGTTCCGCGCACCAAAACCAAGTCTGAAAATTCACGGACGTCCTTTTTAACAAAGTCAAGCAAAAAGGCCTTGTAGTAGTTCAAGGGCTGAACATATTCAAAAGAGCCGAGATTCTTTCTTTCGTAAAGGGCGCTGTTGGTGGACGTGTAGTTTGTCAGACGCTCCACCGCGGTCGTTCCGTAAATCTGTTCCAGCAAATTGTCAATCTTGTTGTTCTGTTGGGCCAAGACGATTGAATTCAATGTCTTTTCCGCGTCGTTCCTTGTCTTGTCGATAAAGGAATCGACAATCGGCTGCTCGCTGTAAGAAAAGTCCGGCATGTAGTTGGGGTCTTTTGTGATGACTTGAATCATCATTTCAAAAACCCTGCTCAAGCGGATTGAATTCATTTTATTGCAAATCTTGTTCCACAAGTTGAGGGGAATTGGTTCTGTTCCCTTTGTGTCTTTGAAAAACTTTGACATGTCTGACCAATCTTCGCGCTCGGGCAAAAGCCAAGCCACTGCGATAAAGTCCTTTAAGTCTTCGCCGATGTATTCCGCGTTGATTTTGTCAAAGCGGGGGATGCTTGTGAATTCTCCCTCCCTCAATGACGAGTCGAATTTTTTCAAGGTGAAGTAAAAGTCAAAAGAGCAAAAACTCTTGAAAATCATGAGCTTTCTGTAAAGCGCTTCTATGCGGGCGATTTTTTCTCCGTTGAATATTTGAAGGAAAAGGTCTATGTTTTGCCTTACCTGAGCGTCCAGCTTGTCTACTGGAGTGTTTTGCGCGGCGGCCTTTATGCTTTCTTCTGAAAGCGCGTCCACCACCTCGTGCTCTTTTTCGTTCAGGGAATAGTTAACGGCCAAAGCCTTCAAGCGGTTGGGGTTGTCTTGGGCCATGAACATGGCTTTTGCCGGAAAAACCGCCTTGTAAATGTCGTAAAGGAGTTTTGCGAAAGCCGGCAGAACTTCATCGTTCTTGTAAAAGTGGTATCTTGCCTTTGACAAATTCTTTGATATTTGCTTTATGCGCCTCTTTTTCTCGGCGTCGGGATCGTCTGACTTAAACAACGACGAAAACAATTTTGCGAAAAAACTTTGTGATTCTGCCATAAAGATAATTATAAATAATAGTAGAAAAAAATGCAATAGCGTTTTTTTTGCATTAAGGCCTTCTTTTTATTTTTTTCAATTGAATAAAGTCCTTTTATGCGCTATAATCTTTTGCATAATTCTTTTGGAGGAATTCAAAAAATGAAGAAAATTTCAATCGTAATCTTGACTGCAGCCCTTTTCGCGCTTCTTGCAGGCTGCTCAAAGAAAGAGGGCGAAAAAAAGGCCGCTGACAGCCGCCCGACAATTCGCCTTGTGACTGACGCCACTGGCATCGACGACAAATCATTCAACGCCGCCGCATGGCGCGGAATCGTAGAATTCTACGGCGAAAGCGTTGAGAACGCAAAAAGCCGCGGCACTTTGTACGACGTTGTCACTTGCCAGACCCAGGATCAGTACCTTCCGACCCTCAAGCAGTTGGCCGACGAAGGCTACGACCTCATTTGCGCGACAGGCTTCACATTCTCAGACGCCATTACAGAAATCGCCGACGAGTATCCTGAGCAAAAGTTCATGATTGTTGACGTTGACTGGGTTGGCCGCCCCAACGTAAAGGAATTCGTTTTCCACGAAGAAGAGGGCTCTTACCTTGTTGGCTTGGCCGCCGCTTACCAGGCTCAGGCCGACGGAATCGCCAATCCTAAGTTTGGCTTTATCGGAGGAGTTCCGGGAAGCACAATCACAAAATTCGAGATGGGCTACATTCAGGGCCTTCGCGCCGTGTTCCCCAACGCCGAAGTTGTGGACTACTACGCCAACGACTGGGGAAAGCCTGAATTGGCAAAGACCCAGGCCAAGAACTGGTACAACATGGGCATTTACGCCATTTTCTCAGCGGCCGGCGGAACTGGAAACGGAACAATCGCCCAAGCCAAGGAAATGCAGTTTGCCGGAAAGAACGTTTGGGCCATCGGAGTTGACTCTGACCAGTACGCTGACGGCGTTTACGCCGAAGGAAAGTCAGCCGTTCTCACTTCTATGATTAAGCGAGTTGAAACATCAACTTTGATTGCCTTGCACGAAGTTGCCGACGGAAAATTCTCTGGCGGAGTCGTCAACTTGGCCCTTAAGGATGACGGCGTTGACTATTCAAAAGCAAACAAGGCCTTGAACATCAAGGTTGTTGACGCGATTGAAGCCGCCAAGAAAGACATCATCTCTGGAAAAGTGAAGATTTATCCGACATACAAAGAAGCTTTGGCCGCCGGCGTTGTTCCAGAGGGACTTGGCGCCATCGACGACTAAAATCTTTTTACGGGAGGGCGCGAGTAAAGTGGAAGATACAAAAGTTGAATGGGCAGTTGAAATGCTGGGAATCAGCAAAAGGTTTCCGCATGTTTTGGCCAATGACAATGTAACTTTGCGCGTTCGAAAGAACGAAGTTCACGCCCTCTTGGGAGAGAACGGAGCCGGCAAGAGCACGCTCATGTCGGTTCTGTTCGGCTCTTACACCCCGAATTCGGGCGAAATAAGAATCAATCAAAAAAAAGTTTCATTAAAAAATCCAAACGACGCGACCGCTTTGGGCATCGGAATGGTGCACCAGCATTTCAAGTTGGTTGAAAACTACACGGTCGCGGAAAACATTGTTCTTGGCGCCGAGCCCAAGACAAAATTCGGCTTGCTTGACCTAAAGGCGGCCAAAAAGGAAGTCCAAGCCCTTAGCGACTTGTACGGCCTAAAAGTCAATCCCGACGAAAAAATTCAAGACATAACCGTCGGCATGCAGCAGCGCGTCGAGATTCTAAAAGTCCTTTACCGAAAGGCCGACATAATCATCTTTGACGAACCCACTGCGGTTTTGACTCCCCAAGAAATTGACGAACTCATGGACATAATCCGCCTCCTTCAAAAAGAAGGAAAGACGATTTTGCTCATTACGCATAAATTAAACGAAATAAAAGCCGTGGCCCAGCGCTGTTCGATTTTGCGCCGCGGACAAATGATTGACACGGTTGACGTTTCCTCCACAAGCGAAGAAAAGCTTGCCGAGCTGATGGTAGGCCGGGCGGTCAACTTTCAAATAGAAAAGGCGCCTCCAAAAATCGGCGGCGTCGTTTTGCAAGTTCAAAATCTAAGCGTGAAGAATTCCCGCGGCATTACGGCCGTTGACAATCTTAGCATGGAAGTTCGCGCGGGAGAGATTCTCGGAATCGCCGGCGTTGACGGAAACGGCCAAAGCGAATTGGTTGCGGCCCTCACAGGCTTGACAAAGCCTTGCGGAGGAAAAATCATTTTCAATTCAAAAGACGTGACAAACCTTTCGATTCGCGAAAGAATAGAAATGGGAATGGCTCACGTAAGCGAAGACAGAAAGCGCTATGGCCTTGTGGCGGAATTTACCGTTGGCGAAAACGCCGCGCTTAAGAATTACTATAAAGAGCCCTTTGTGAAGAACGGCATTTTTTTGGACAAGGCCGCGATGAAAAAAAACGGAGAGGCTTTGTCAAAGGACTTTGACATAAGGGGAGGCGAGGGCGGCTCTCCCGCTGGAGCCATGTCGGGCGGAAACCAGCAAAAGTTGATTATCGCCAGAGAGCTCAGCATGGGCGCCTCCCTCTTGATTTTCGCCCAGCCCACGCGCGGCCTTGACGTTGGCGCGATTGAGTTCATCAGAAAAAAAATAGTTTCTGAAAGGGATTCGGGAAAGGCGGTCTTGCTCGTAAGCTTTGAGCTTGACGAAATCATGAACCTTTGCGACAGAATCGCGACGATTTCAAAAGGCCAAATTGTTGGAACCTACAAGGCCGGCGAAGTTGACGAGCGGCAAATCGGCTTGATGATGGCCGGAACAAAAAAAACTGCAACGGAGGAAAAAGCGTGAGCCAAGAAAACGCGCTAAAGGACAATTCCCCTTTGGCAAAAAAAAGTTCTTTTTCCCTTTTTAAATTTCTAATTAAGTCAGACGGCGCCGTAAGCCTTTTGGTAATAATCTTGGGCTTTTTGTTCGCCACCATTTTGATAGCGCTGGTCGGAAGAAATCCCGCCGGAATGTACAAGGCGCTCTTTCAGTCTTTGACAGGCTTCAACTTGAACAACGGCAAGTGGAACGCTCGCTACATCGGCGAATGGTTCAACTATTCCGTTCCCTTTATTTTTTGCGGCTTTGCGATGGCTTTCGCTTCTCGCGTCGGCTTGTTCAACGTAGGAGGCGAGGGCCAGTACATCGTTGGAATGACAATCGCGCAGTTGGGCGCCTTGTATTTTCCGCAAGTTTCAGTCTTGCAAGTCGCCTTGGCCTTGCTTTTGGCAACGGTTGGAGGCGCGGTTTGGGGCGGCGTCGTAGGCTGGTTCAAGGCTCGCTTTGAGGTTTCTGAAGTCGTTTCCACAATCATGCTGAACTACATAGCGCTTTACCTTTCAAGAATCGTGACCCTTGCGATTCCAGGAGCCAACACCTTTAAGACGCCAAACTTTCCTCCGACCGCTTCATTAAAGATTCCATTGTTGACAAAGCTTTTCAACAATTCAAATTTGAACGCGGGAATCTTTCTTTGCATAGCGGGAATTGTCATCTATTACATCGTCATGGAAAAAACAAAGACCGGCTTTGCCATGCGGGCCACGGGCTTTAACAAAGACGCGGCCCGAGCCGCTGGAATTCCAGTCGTTGCAAGCATCGTGGCTTCAATGGCGATTTCAGGAGCCTTTGCCGGAATCGGCGGCGGAATCGTCGCCCTCGGCTCCTTTAGGTATGGCCGCGTAATTACAGGAATGGACAACTACGGCTTTACGGGAATGGCCGTGGCGCTTGTAGGAAACTGCACCGCGCTCGGAACGGCTTTGGCCGGCCTCTTGTTCGGCTTGCTTCAAGCCTCGCAGTCCTTGATGCAGTCCAACAACATTCCAAAAGAAATCACATTCATCATTCAAGGCTTGGTCGTCGTTTTCATCGCGCTAAAGACCGGCTTTAGAATGTTCTTCGCTTGGAGACTAAAAAAGAAGGAGGCCTCAAAATGATTTTTTCAAGCTTGCCTTCAATATTGATGATTGTCGCGCCCTTGCTCATAGCGGCCGCCGGCGGAATGATTTGCGAAAGGGCCGGAGTGGTTAACATCGCGCTCGAAGGCCTTATGGGAATCGGAGCCTTTACCGCGGCGACAGTCCATTACTTTATGGAAGCCGGAGGCTTTGGCCGCTGGGATTTGGCTGTGGCCTTGCTCGCGGGAGCCATTACCGCGGCTGTGTTCACAATAATCCACGCGTACGCCGCCATCAGCCTCAACGCCGACCAAACCATAAGCGGAACCGGAATCAACTTGCTTTCAAGCGGAATCACGATTTTCTTCAGCCAAATATTTTTTCACGCCGACAGAACCCAGCCCTTCCAAATGGGAATGCTTCCGGACGCGACAGGCTTTTATCCAACCTTGTGGATAGCGCTTTTGGTTATTTTGATTTCCTGGTTCATGCTTTACAAAACGCCTTTTGGCTTAAGGCTAAGGGCATGCGGAGAGCACCCGAACGCCGCCGCCAGCGTTGGCGTGAACATTTTTGGAATGAGATACTTCGCAACCTTGGCGTCGGGCTTTTTGGCCGGCCTTGCGGGCGGCTGCATGGTTTTGACACAATCGATTCAGTTTACCAGCAACACCGTAAACGGAACGGGCTTCATCGCTCTTGCCGCCGTAGCCTTTGGCCGTTGGAAGCCGCTTGGAATCGTGGGCTCGACATTCTTGTTCGGCTTGGCGTCCGCGCTCGCGGTTTTGGCGCATGACATTTTCCCGCGCCTGACCCAGTTTTTGCCCACGGAAGTATTCAACATCGTGCCTTACGCAATCACCCTTTTGGCGCTTGTAATATTCAGCGGAAAGAACTACGCTCCGGCCGCCGACGGAAAGCCCTACGTTACAAGAGGCTCTTGATGAAGTACTCTGGCCTTATTCTAAAAATGTTCGAAGCCTTTTCAATCGACCGCTGGAACGATTTGATTCGTCCCTTTGACTTGGTTGAAATGGACAAGGCCGGCGAAAAAATGGTTTTGGCCTACATCATCGGAAAATTTGAAGAGGCCGCCGGAAACAAAATCAACTGGAACTGGATGATAAACGCCTCTCTTTTTGACTTGTTCAAAAAAATCGCGCTCTGCGACATCAAGGCTCCCGTCCAAGATTTGATAAAGGCCGAATACCCGGCCGAATTCTTGCGCCTTAACGAATGGGTTTTGGAGCAATACAAAAAGTCGATTGACGACAAAGAATTTTTTTCCCAGTTCACGATTTACATCGGCCAAAAGGCAAAGTCAATACCGATTCCTCCCGAAGACGAGTTGACAAGCCGAGTTTATTTGGCAGCCCACAAGTATTCGACGATGCGCGAGCTTCAAATGCTAAAGCTTGTGAACGAGCGCGTCCGCTATGAAAAAATCGAGCGCGACCTAAACCAAACCCTTTCAAAGTACACGGAGCTACGGGGCCTTCAACTGCTTTTGACCAAACAGCGGCCCTTTGAGTTTCTCTTAAAAATCGAACAGCTTCGCTTCCAGCGCCGATGGAACCAAACGCCAAGAATTCCAAACACAAGCGTTTTGGGCCACTGTTATTTTGTCGCTGCCATAACGGCTTTGCTGCAAAAAGAATGCGGAGTTCCCCTTTGCCAAAAACGCGTTTACAATAATTTTTTCAGCGCGCTTTTTCACGATCTTCCCGAAGCCGTTACCCGAGACATCATAAGCCCTGTAAAGCAAGCCACCGACGCGCTCCCGCAAATCGTAAAGCATATCGAAGACGAAATCGTCGGCCGCGAACTTGTTCCGCTTATGGAAGACTTTTACAGCTCCGAACTGATGTATTGGACCAGCGACGAATTTGAAAACCGGGTTTTGCTTGGCAATAAAAAAACGCCAGTTTCATTTGAAGACTTGAACCTAAAATACAACAGCGAGGAATTTTCCCCTGTTGACGGAAAGCTAGTCCGCCTTGCCGACCACCTGAGCGCCCTTTTGGAAGCCGACATTTCAATCAAGCACGGAATCACAAGCGAACACCTGGAAAGCGGCCGCGCCAACATGCTCAAAAGCCACCCCGTCGGAAAAATCATAAACGGCATCGACTCCGGCGCCCTCTTCGAAGAAATCACAAAAAAATAAATCGCCGTCACCCCGAGCCATTCCGCCACCCCGAACTTGTTTCAGG
>JAILDQ010000269.1 GCA_024689365.1 Treponema sp.
TTTTTTCATTTCAGTATAATAAATCTTCACACTGTATGGTGTGTTATTGTCTAAATTAGAACTTGGCTTAAGTTCGAGCCTTGAGTTCTATATGGAGGTTTAAGGTGGTCAAAATCAGACTTAAGAGATTTGGCGCGGCCAAAAGGCCTTGCTACCGCATCGTTGTAATGGACGCGAGAAAGCCCCGCGATGGCAAAACAATCGAAGAGATTGGCATTTACCAGCCCATTGAAGTTGCGGACAAACAAATCGCTTTCAAAGAAGACCGCGCGAAGTATTGGCTTAGCGTTGGCGCTCAGCCTACTGAAACAGTGGCTAGAATTTTCAACAAAAAAGGCCTGGCCCGCAACGGTCAGTCAAAGTAGGAATCGCAAATGGAAAAAGACCTGATTGAATACATTGCAAAATCATTGGTCGATAATCCGGACGCGGTTTCTGTGAATGAAACTGAAGGCGAACGCGGCCCTGTTTTGGAGTTGAAGGTTGCCGACAGCGACATTGGAAAAGTAATCGGCAAGTATGGCCGCATTGCAAAGGCGTTGCGAACTGTTTTGGGCGCGACCGCTAACAAAGACGGCAAGCGATACAGCCTTGAAATTCTGGACTGATAACGCCGATGGATTTGACTGTGGCTTTTGTCCGAGGCCCTCACGGACTTTCGGGTGAATTTAAAATTGAGAGCGCTTCCGGCCGTTACGAGCATATCGCTAAGTTAAAGGAAGTGGCTTTGAGGCTTAAGGGCCAAACGACGCTTTACAAAGTTGAGCGCGTTGAAGGTTCCAAAAATGCCTTTTACATGAAATTGGCGGGAGTTGATTCTCCAGAAGCGGCGAGAAAACTTAACGGCGCCGAGCTTCGCGTTTCCCGCGAGAACGCCCTTCAACCTAAAGAAGGTGAATGGCTTATTGAGGATCTAAAGAATTGCTCGCTTGTTTACTACGAAAACGGATTGGCAGATGGGGTTGCGCCTGAAGTTATAGGTTCAATCACAGACGTATTGGAAGGCGGGGCGGGCGACCTGTTGGAGGTTGTCCTTTCCGAGAGTTGCGCTATTCTTGAGGACAGCGTCAAAAAATCTTCTAACGGAAAGCCTAGGACGGTTTTGATTCCGTTCAACTCAAGGCACGTTGGAAAAGTTGATGTTGAAGGCAAGACTGTTCAACTGATGCACCTCTGGATTCTGGAGTAAGTCCATGAAATTTACTGTGCTGACCTTATTTCCTGAGATTCCGCGCGCTTTTTTTGAAGCCTCAATCATGGCGAAAGCGGTTGAAAAGGGAATTATTGCCTACGATTTGGTGAATGTCAGGGATTTTGCCCATGACAAACATCGCACTTGTGATGACAGTCCGTATGGCGGAGGAGCCGGACAGCTTATGTTGGCCGAGCCCCTTGGAGAAGCGCTTGACAGCGTTAAGGCTTACAAGAAGGATCGCCGCGTGATTTACGTGACGCCCAGCGGAAGGCCTTTTACGCAAGAGAAAGCGCGAGAATTGAGCCAGGAAAAGGAACTCGTGATAATTTGCGGCCGATACGAAGGCATTGACCAGCGGATTATCGATGAATACGTTGACGACGAAATTAGCGTCGGAGACTATGTCATGTCCAGCGGCGAAGTTGCGGCGTTAGTCGTTGTCGATACTGTGTATCGTTTGATTGACGGCGTCATTTCTTCGGAATCGCTTGACGAGGAAAGCTACACCGGCTCGCTTTTGGAATACCCTCAATACACCAGGCCGCCTGTGTACAAGGGAATGGAAGTTCCGCAAGTTTTGACTGGCGGAAACCATGAGAAAATCCGAAAGTGGCGTCTGCAAAAGCGCCTTGAAAAAACTTTCTTGAACAGGCCGGATTTGCTTGCCGAAGCGAGAAAGAATGGCAGTCTTACTGCAGAAGCAGAGAAGATGATTGAGGAAATTACGGGTTTTGTTTACAAGAAACACAATCCTAAACGGAGAAAATGATGGACTTAATTAAAACTATTGAAGAAGGCCAAAAGCGTCCTGGAGCCCAGGCGTTCAATGTTGGCGACACTGTAAAAGTTTACTTCAAGATTGTTGAAGGAAAGACTGAACGCATCCAGATTTTTGAAGGAGTCGTTCTTTGCATGAAGAACGCCGGCGCCCGCCGCTCTTTCACAGTTCGCAAGACTTCTTTTGGCGTTGGCGTAGAGAGAATCTTCCCGATCAACTCTCCTCGCATCGTAAAAGTAGAAGTTGTTCGCCCTGGAAAAGTTCGCCGCGCCAAGCTTTACTACTTGCGCGACAGAGTTGGAAAGAAAGCCAAGGTTAAGCAGTTGGTTGGAGGCGCTGTTGCCGCCGCCGTTGCCGCTCGCAATGCCCGCGCCGAAGCCGCCGCTCACCAGAAGGAAGTTGAAATCAAGGCCGAGCAGAAAGCTGAGCACGAAGCCGCAGCAGCCGCAGCAAAGAAATAATTTTTCGCCCTTTGCGCGGAAAATAAGTTTCTTGTCCGCTCTTTTTTGGGCGGGCTAGGCTTGATTCTTCTGAATTATGCAAATAATTGGAATAAAAGAGCAAATCGCCCTTGCGAAAGTTCAAACGAACTTGCGTGAGGGTGATTTTGTTTTTGTCCGGGCTCTAAAAAATTTGGGCGGAGGAAAATATTCCGTTTCCTTTGCAGGCGGCCGCTTTAACGTTTTGTCGGAAATAAAGCTTTCGCCGGGCCAAACTTTCAGGGCGCAAATTTCTTTTTCCAACGGAAAGATTCTTTTGACGCCAACGTTTTCATCCGCGTCGGAAAGCGGACTTGGAGTCATTTCGGCCGACGGAGCCTCTTTGCTGGCTTCCTTTGGTTTGCCGGCGGACGGCCTTGCGGCGAGAATCTTGCAGTTCTTGACGCAAAGCGGCGCGAAGCTGGATTTTGCCTTGATGCAAAAAGCCCGCCGTCTGGCCCAAAAGTTCAAGGGCCGGGAAACTGAAGCCGCCGAAGCCGCGCTGGCCTTGGAGGAGAAGGGAATCGAAAGCGACAGCCTTGCCTTGGAAGCCGTGATGGATTTGCTTGGCGGAGAAAATTTTGGAAAAAATTCCTCCGGCGAAAACGACGATGAAGGCGAAGGCCGCGACGCTTCTGCAAAAATCGAGACCGAACAAATCGCCCTTGAGTTAAAAAGGTATTTTAAATTTCTTTTGGAGTCCGCGTCGCTAAAGGAAGGCGAGCAAGGAAAGGATTCGGTCTTGGCGCTTTTCAACCACGTTATGGGAACGGACGATTCTTCCGCAAAAAAAGGCTGGATTTTCTTGCCCTTTGAAATTGACGGTTCCGCCTCAAAAAAATCTTCCTTGTTGGGAAAGGGGGGCCTTATAAGGCTTTACTTGGACTTTGAAAAAAAAGCCGCCGAAAAAATGATAATAAACTTTAAAAGTCCTAGCGGAAATATTTATTTTGCGCTATACTTTTGTGACGATAAAAAGCCTCGCGCTGTGAGTGTGTCTGCAAGCGATGAATCTTTGGAGGCTCTTTTGTCTGGCGCTTTGGATTCGCTGAAGGCGGCTTTCGGCGAAAATGTCGACGTGAACTTCATTCCTTACGAAAAGATTTCGTCGTTTGGAGTTCAGGATTTGCCGATTTTAGGCGTTGAGGCTTTTGCATGAGCGAATTGAAAAAAGCGGTCGCGCTAAAGTATCCAGAAGGGGCTGAGGCTCCGTTAATCGCCGCAAGCGCCAAGGGATTTTTGGCAAAAAAAATATTGGAGATTGCGGAAGAAAAAAAAATTCCGATTGTGGAAAACAAGAATCTGGCCAATCTTTTGACTGTTCAAGAAATTGGTTCTTCCGTTCCCGAGGAAACCTGGGAAGCTTTGGCCAAAATTTTTGCTTTTGTCTTAAAAGTGGAGCGAGAATATGGGAATGTTAAAAAAGTTTGATGTCTCTAAAGTTAAGTTGAACATGTTCTTTTCCGCGCCGGTTTTTTTTGACGACGGGAAAAATATGTTTTTAGCGGCTGGAAAAGCGATCAAGGCCTACCATTTGGCCGCGATAAAAAGGTGGAAGATACCCTTTTTGCTTACGAGCGGCCATTCAATCGAAGAAAGCGAAGGCAGCAATATTGAGCGAATGGCGGGCTTTGACAAGCAGCGAATGGCCAATTATTCCGAAGACGACGTTGATGGCGTTTTGGAAGAGCTTTAGGCTGGATGAAAAACACCTCAAATTCAAAGGCTAAAGGCGACGACGGAGAAAACCGGGCCGCCAAATTCTACTCTGACAAGGGATTTGAAATCATAGAGCGCAATTTTAGGACTCGTTTTGGCGAGCTTGATTTAATCGTTCAAAAGGGCGATTTGCTCGTTTTTGCGGAAGTGAAGGCCCTTCCAAACGGAAATCCTGAAATTTTGGCCGAAGAAGTTGGCGAAAGAAAAAGGCGCAAGATTGTAGAAACCGCTAAATGTTTTTTGAAAATTCATCGACAATATAGTAACAAGATTATCAGATTTGACGTTGTCGCCATTGACGTGCCTGGATGGGAAAGCGTCCGTCTGCTTGAGAATGCATTTTCAGACAACTGAATATTTTACTATGGGTGTCGGGAGGAAATTTCCAAAATATGAGCGCTGCACTGGACTTTGCGCCTTATGATATTGCCGAGGCGGATTATGAATGCGAAGATTTGCCTCCAAGACTTTTGGCGTTAAGAGAAAAAATTCACGATTCTTCGTACCTTGACAATGCAATCAATAGAATTGCGTCTGTAATTAGCCGCAATATGGTTGACAATCCTGACGAATTGCGTTTAAATTCAAAAGAAGGATTGTATTTGTAATGGGAAGAAGAGACAGAAACAACAGAAGAAACAACAGGCAAAAAAGCCCTTGGGCCGCGTCGCGCCCAGAAAACAAACCGCGACAAAAACCCCGCTTTAATCCGGAAACTCCGGCTGACATTGCGGCGCGCGAAAGCGCGATTCGAGACTTTAAGGCAAGGGAAGTGATTTGTCCTGCCTGCGGAAATCCAATCGAAGATTTGTCCAGCGCCATCGCGGACAAAAACAGCGGACAGCCGATGCATTTTGATTGCGTTCTAAAAAAATTGTCCGAGACTGAATCTTTGTCGGCCAAGCAAAACATCGCCTACATCGGTCAAGGCCGCTTTGCCGTAATTTCTAGGGAAAATCCGTCGGACGCCAAGCATTTTAAAATCGAAAAAATAATTGAGTGGGAAGACAAAAACAATCCCGGCGCTTGGCGTTCAGAAATGGCCGAGCTTTATTCCAAAGTAAAGTGATATGCCTCATCATCGCGCAAAAAAAAATCCGCCTCGGGGCGGATTTTTTTTTGTCTAGGCGCGACACTCGGATTGCGCTAGTCAAGGAAGTTATTAACTTGTCCGCTTTCGCGGACTGTCTAACTGGCTATGCCGAAAACCGGGATTGAACCGGCACGGCCTTTTACGGCCGAGGGATTTTAAGTCCCTTGTGTCTACCAATTCCACCATTTCGGCATGCCAAGCATTTTAGCGCCTTTTTTTATTTTGTTCAATACGCCCCCTTTGCAAAAAAAATTGCCGCGCGGTATAATCGCTTTCATGTATTCTGACACGCATTTTCATTTTAGCATTTTGAGGGAAGAGGACGGCTGGACCCGCCAAAGCGTTTTGGAAAAGATGCTTTTGAAGGACGTTAAATTCGCGCTTGACATTGGAACCGATTGCGACGACTTAAAGGCAAGGCAGGAATTGTTTGAAAAGACCTTTGCCTTGATGGAAGAAAAGACAGCCGCTTCCTGCAAAGACTTCATTTATTTTACCGCGGGCATTTGGCCTGATCCAGAATCAATAAAAAACAGAAGCGCTTGCTTGAATCTTTTGAAAAAAAATATTTTGGACGCGAAGGCTTCAAGCGATTCATTCAAGAAAAAAGTTTGCGCCCTTGGAGAATGCGGCCTTGACCATCACTGGAATCCCAGCGGCGCCGACGGAAGAAGCCAAGACGACTTTGACCAAAAGATGATTGAGGCCGAGCGAGAGCTTTTCATGATGCAATTGGAATTGGCGAAAGAATTGGACTTGCCTGTAATCGTTCATTCAAGGGACGCCGCGCAAGAAACGATTGACTGCATAAAGGAAAGCGGCTGGGGCCACAAGTGCGTGATTCACTGCTACTCTTACGGCTTGGAAGAGGCGCGCTCTTTTTTGGACTTGGGCTCAATGATAAGCTTTAGCGGTTCTGTCACTTACGCTAAAAAATCGCAGGCGGAGGAAAAGCGCGCCTTGATGGCCCTTGTTCCTAACGACAGAATCTTGGTAGAAACAGACGCGCCTTACTTGGCTCCCGTTCCGATGAGGGGAAAGGCCAACAATCCGACTTACATCGAATGGACTTACAAATGCGTGGCCGCCGCTCGAGAGACGCAGGTTGAAAGCCTTTGCCAATTGGTTGAAGAAAACGCAAAAAAATTCTTTTCCATATTGTGAAAAAACTCAATTAGCGCTACAATTAAAACAGCACAAGGAAGTTTGATATGACAAAGTCAACATGCCCCAAGAACTACAAGCCCCTTCTTGGAGAAAAGGAAACAGAACACGCGATTGTTCTTTTAAAGAATTTTTTTCAAACAGCTCTTTCAACTGAACTGAATCTTACCCGCGTAACGGCGCCGCTTTTTGTTAGAAGCGGAACTGGCGTTAACGACGACTTGAACGGCATAGAAAGGCCCGTTCGTTTTCCTGTAAAGGCCTTGAACGACCAGAAATTGGAAATCGTTCAGTCCTTGGCAAAATGGAAGCGCCTTAAAATCACTGAGCTTGGAATTAAGCCCGGCTTTGGAATTTACACAGACATGAACGCCATTCGTCCCGACGAAGATTTGGATCCCGTCCACTCTTTGTATGTTGACCAATGGGACTGGGAAATGGCGATTAACGACGTTGACCGAACCGTTTTCTATTTGCACGAAATTGTAAAAAAAGTTTACCGCTGCATCAAGCGCGCGGAATTTTACGTTTACGACTATTATTCAAACATAAAGCCGAGCTTGCCCGAAAACATCAAGTTTTTGTTCAGCGACGATTTGCAGCGCGAATATCCCAACCTTACGCCAAAAGAGCGCGAGTACGAGGCCGCCAAAAAATACGGCGCGATTTTCATCACAGGAATCGGAGCCGATTTGGATGACGGAAATCCTCACGACGGCCGCGCTCCTGACTATGACGATTGGATTACAGAAACCGGCGACGGCCACAAGGGCTTGAACGGCGACATCATTGTATGGGACGACGTTTTGCAGCAGCCTCTTGAATTGAGCTCAATGGGCATCCGAGTTTCTCCCGATTCTTTGAGAGCCCAGTTGAAGGAACGCGGCTGCCCTGAGCGCGAAAAGCTTATGTTCCATTCAAAGTTGCTCAAGGGCCATTTGACCCAGACATTAGGCGGCGGAATCGGACAATCCCGCTTGTGCATGTTCCTCTTCAAGAAGGCCCACATCGGCGAAACTCAAGTGAGCATTTGGCCCCAAGAGATTCTTGACGATTGCAAAAAGCGCGGAATAAAGCTTTTGCAGTTGAACTAGAAAGCCGCGGAAAAGTTTGTGCAGAGCGAATACAATTTTGACCTTTCAAACCTTGACTCGGAGCTTTCTTCCTTTGCAAAGAAGGGCATAACAGAATTCGCTTTGCATGACGAGCGCTTTGCTTCTGACAAAAAGGCGCTTGTTGATTTTCTAAAAAAAGCCGAACGCTGGATTCCTGACGTTTACATTTCGATTCCAATTCACGCGCAGGTTCTTGACGCGGAAGTCGCGGGCCTTTTGCAAAATCTTTTTTGCTCGGTTGACCTTATAATGCGCGGCGAAAACGGAAAGAAATTTTTTCTTGACAAAAAACTTTTTTCAAAAAAGGCGGCGCTTTTAAATAACGCCGGAATTGTTTTTGGCCTTTTGATGGATTACGCCCGCGCTGACGGGGATTCTGTAAAGGCTTTTCGCGAGCGGGTTGACTTCGCGCTTCCCTTGTATCCAAATCACATTGACTTTGAGCAGCTTTATTCAAGCCAAAAAGAAGCCAAGAGCACGGCCGTCTTTTCAAGCCAAGACATAACTTGGGCGCGGGACGCAGCCTTTGCAATCAGTGTCTTTTATTCAGCCGGCCGCGCGGTTCCTTGGTTCAATTCTGTATTAAAGCCTTTGAAAATCGCGCCTTCAAAATTCTTTTCTGATTTTGCGGAATGGCAGAGGTGCAACAATTGCGGCTTTGAATCGCGCGAAAAAACTTTGGAAGCGAGCCACAAGGAAATTGAAAAAATGCAAACTCTTTTTTTGGAGGAAAAATATTCCGAAAAGAGGCTAGAGCACTTGTTCCCGGTGGTGGCGGATTTGGTGAAAATAAACGGAGCTTTCTCGCGCTTGGAAGGCGAGGGCGAGGAAAGCGAGTTGAAGTTGAATTTCAATCCTGACGATTTGATGAGCCCGGCGGCTTTTGACATCAATTCATTTTCTGAAAATGTTTGCATGGAAGAATGTCGGGTGAGAATTTACGCCTCAAACGGCGAGCCGGTCTATAAGATTTTCTAATGCAAAAAACGCTTTTTTTAACCGTTTCTCAAAGCTCTCTTTTAAATGAATTTTTGCGCCTTGAGTTGGCCAAGGAATTTGACGGACAGGAAGTCAGCAATTCTAAAGTCCGCCGCTTGATTTTCAGCCAAAACGTTTGGGTCAGCGCGAGCGCGGGCGGCGATTTTTTTCTTTGTAAAAATCCTGCGTTCAAGTTGAAGAAAAACGCGCAGGTCAAGCTTTTGCTCGACCCGGAAAAATTTTTTTATCAAAAAGAAAACAAGGACATAAAATTTGAGCTTGACGAGTCGCGCGTTTTGTACCAAGACGACGCGATAATCGTCGTGAACAAGCCGCCTCATTTTCCAAGCGAGCCGACTTTTGTTCAGGACAGGGACAATTTAAAGGCGGCCGTAATCCGCTATTTGCATAAGAAAATCGGCCTTGAAAAAAATCCTCCTTATTGCGGCGTGGTTCACCGCCTTGACAGGGATACAAGCGGAGCCATTTTGTTTTCAAAGCAACGGGCCGCAAACGCCTCTCTTTTTAACGCTTTTGACAGCTCTTCTTTTAAAAGCGCCAATGAAGAAAGGGGCGCGAAAAAAATATATCTTGCGCTTTGCTCTTGTTCAAAAGAGGCCGCCCAAAATTCCGGGCTTAAAAATGGCAAAAAAGAATTTTCCGTTCAAAATTATTTGGGAAGAATTTCCGCAAAAAGCGAGGCCGCGAAATGGGGCCTTGTTCCCCAAGAAAAAGGCGGAAAATTCGCTCAAACTGACTTTAAGATTTTGGAAGAAAAAAACGGCCTTGTTCTTGTTCAGGCGATTTTGTTGACTGGAAGGACCCATCAAATACGGGTTCACTTGAGCCAACAAGGCCTTCCGATTTTGGGCGACCAATTGTACGGCGGAAAAAGCGCTGACAGAATTTTTTTGCACGCCCTTTCGCTGTCTTTGCCGCATCCGATTGACGGAAGAAAATTGTTTTTTGAAGCGCCTCTTCCGCCTGAATTTGAAGAGGCTTTTTCTTACCAGCTGCGCTGAATGTAAGTCTGTCTTGGCCTTAAGGTTATTTCCACGCGGCGGTTTTGCGCGCGGCCTTCTTTTGTTTTATTGTCGCCAACAGGCTTTGTCTCTCCGAAGCCTCGGTAGCTAAAGAGATTTTTGTCCAAGCCCTGCTCAATCAAAAGCCTTATGATTGTTTGAGTTCTGTCGATTGAAAGGTTCATTTGGTTTTTCGGTTGGCCGATGTCTGCGGTGTGGCCCGCGACAAAAATCGTAAAGGCGTTTTCCGAAAGCGCGGTCTTCAACAATTCCGCCAATTCCGTGATTCTTGGAAGCTCTTCCGGCAAAAGTTCCGGACTGTCGGCGATGAACTTAAGGTTGTAAGTGAAGCGGATTCCTTCAGGCGCGTCCTCGATTGCGTCGGCGGCCGGCCTTTTGAGCGGATACTGCCTTACGTTTTTGTAAGCGGTGTAATAAGAATCGTCCTTTACAGGCGCCGAAACGTTGTGAATCAAAACGTCTTGGTTTAAGAGCAAAACGATTTTTCCCTTTTTGAGCAATTCCGCGTTTTTAGGCTCTGAAAAAATCCTAAGCGCGTCTTCGTCGCTGATTACAAGGTCGGTTCTATTGCGGCCAAAGATTTGCTTTGCCGTGATGTGAATCGGATCCGAGCCAACTCTGTCCTTGTAAAGCTTTTCGTCGTCCCGCCAATCGTAGCCGCAAACGCTCTTTGTCCTTACGCCCGCGCTTTCCATCATGTTTCTTTCGTAAACGATTTCCATGTTGGAATTCCAAACGCGGGGAAAAAGACAAGGCTCGGCGACGTCTTCTACAAATTCTCCGTGAACAGGAAGCTTTCCGCGCGCGTCAATTATGATTCCCGTATAAGGGCGCGATGAAATGACTTCTATCGACTTTTGGCGGGTGTAGGGCGACTGGTGCTTTACAAAAAGGCTTCCGATTTGGTTCAGCAAAAGCTTGTGGTCCATTTTAAAAAGGGAAGTTTTGTTCTCAAAATACCCCAGGGTTTTGTTTCCCGATTCCACTATTTCTATAATTTGCGACAAAGAAAGCTTTCGCTCCAAGATATAGTCGCCCAAGGTTTTGCTTGAGTCCACGCAAAGGGTCAAGAGGGGGTCTTTGATTAGATTCGGCAAACGGGATGAAACCGCGTTGACGGCGGAATTTTTTCCGCTGGGCATTGAAATTCCAACCTTGTTAATGTCAAGGGTGATGTTTGAGGTAAAGCTTTTGTCAATCCAGTTTATGGAGCTTGTCGAAGCCAAGGGCGCGTCTGGATCTGAGTTGCTCTTGGCGCCAAGGACTGACGCTATAAAGGCGATTCCAAACAAAAAAGCGGCCGTTTTTTTATTGCAAAAAATAAAATTCTTTTTCATCTTTTTAGTTATCGGCAAAATCTCCTTTCAACATAATACAAAAAATCGCGTCCTCGGCGGCGGCCCTTGTTCCAGCGGGAAGGCGCAAAAGGTATTCTTCGTCCGGGGGCGTGACGCCGTATAAAAGCGCCGGGTTCAATTCATGCAAAAGCTTTTCGTCTACGCGCATTTCGTTGGCCAAGGCCTTTAATGAAATCGCCTGCTTGACTTCAAGGCTGTCAAAGTCGTCCAGCGGAGAATAAGTTGAAGGGTCGTAAAAGGCCTGGGGCAAGTCAATTTTATAGTATTCCGCGTTTTGCGCCAAATCGCACACCGCCAATAAATTGGGAACGTAGGCAATCGCGTGGTCGGGAATCAATTTGTTTTTCGCCAAGGCCCAAAAAGTTTTTTGCGGACTTTTTTTCAGGGCCCTTTTAACGGCGCCCGCTCCGCAATTGTAGGCGGCAATAGCCAAAAGCCAATCGCCAAACTGTTTGTGGTTGGCCTTTAATTTTTTTATAGCCGCGTCGGTTGACTTCCAAGGGTCGCGCCTTTCGTCAATCCATTTTGTCTTTCGCAAATAATTTTCGATGCTGTTTTCCATGAATTGCCAAAGGCCCACAGACTTTCCGCTTTGGGGCTTCGCAAGGGGCTTGTAGCTGGATTCAATTACCGGAATGTATTCTAGGCAAGAGGGAAGGCCTTCTTGGGCCAAACGCTTTTTTACGTAATGCCGGTATTTGTATCCGTTTTCCAAAATCGCCTTTAGTTCGGCTCGGCCCCAGCCTGTCATCCAGCGGTTGCGGTAGGGAACGACTTCTTCCCGTTCCGCGCCCGGCAAATCCAATTCTTGGTAAAAGCCGCTTCCTCCCCATTCCGAAAAGAATTCTTCAGGAGCGAATTCTTCAGGCTGGCCTTTTTGCTCTGAAGAAAAAAATGGGCTTGTTTGAAGCAAAAGCAAGACTGCGACTAGGAGGATTTTCACATCATCTCGCCAATGTAGATTCCCGCCCATTCCCAAGTTCCGTGAATGTCCGGGTCGGCTGGAAAATTGACTTTCCTAAAGTAGAAGTACCAAGTTGGAACCGCGATTGTCCAGCCCTTTGTTTTTAGATAGGCTTCGTTAATCGTGGGTCCTGGAATCAATTCGTCGGTGACGCTGATTCTGTTTCCGTGCATGAAATTTCTCATCGAAAAGTCAACCGAGCCTGTTGGAACGCTGTCGTCCTGTCTCCAGGAAACGGCGAAGAAATTTACCTTTGAGCGGTATTCGTCAAGCTTTCTTGGCTGGTAGCGGTAAATCGCGGTCTTTACGGATTTAGCCAGCGAGTCCAAGGATTTGAAAGTCCAGTTTTTTGGAGAGTTGTTGAAGTCGATCAAATTGCGGGCGTAATTGTAAATGTCGTGCATGTCGGTGATTTGAATCGAGCTGGCGTCGGGCTGCTCCAAGAACATATTGTAGGTTTTTAGCGCCCTTGTCCATTCTCCGATTTGCTCGTACTCGCGGGCCAAGCGGACATACATTTCCGTAATGCTTACGTTTGACGGAAATCGGTTTATCAAAGTGTTGAAGTATTTTATGCGGTTTTCGTGGTTTGTCGAAATTTGAATCAGGCGCTCAAGGCAAATGAAATGAATCGACTGTTCCTTAACTTTTAGGTCAGGATAGTCGCGGATGATTCTTTCAAAATAATATTCGGCGATTCTTTCTTGCCTAAGCTGAATGTAAGTGTAGGCCGTCATCAAAAGCCAATAAGCGTTGTATTTGTCGTCGGGATTTCGCTCAACGTAATCGGTCAAATACAAAATCAAGTCGTCGTATTTTTGGTCGTCAAGCCATTTTGTGGCGATTCTGTTTATGATGGCGTAGCGGCTTTCGTTTGAAAGCGTTGGCTGAAGCAAAAGCTTTTCCAACTGCCTTTGCGTTTCGCTTTCCATCTTCAACTTTGCGGAATCTTGATTTTTGCACGAGCCGAAAACGAGCGCCAAAGAAAAAAGCGCCGCAAGCCTTAGTCCAAACTTTCTTTTCATTTGAACAAAAATTTTAGCGCATTTCTTTCTTTTGCGCAATCGCTGGCCGCAAACAGCGTGTAGCGACGATACCGGCGGTTTCGCAAAGCCTCTACGCGCCCGGGAGCCGCCATTTTCTTTCGCTCTAAAAGGGCGGGGTAAACTCAAAAAAAAACAAAGGTGAACAAAAGGCGGCGCGAGGAAGCGGAGGGGATTTCGAAAACACTCTGTTTGCGCGGCCGCGGAAGCGGCCAAGTGGGATAGTTACAAGCGCAAACAGCGTGTAGCGACGATATCGAGCGGTTTCGCAAAGCCCCTACGCGCCCGGGAGCCGCCATTTTCTTTACATCTTTAATTTTTTTCTTCAATGTTTATGCCGCCCGCCCGTTGCGCTTGAAAGATTGGCCTAAAAAGCGCTATACTGAATGTTATGGCTAAAGACAATAAGAAAAATCACAATATCATGCTGGCCTTGGGCTTGGCGCTGTTTTTGATTGGCATTGCCTGGCTCTTTTTGCCTCCAATCGGGCAAATCGCCACTTATCATTTTGCCTTGAATTGCGCCTTGGTTTTGGTGACCGCGGCTTGCGTGTATTTTTCGCTTTTGTCGCAAAAGCCTGTGATTTTCTACATTTTCATGAACCTGTGCATTCTTTCGCTTTTATTCTTGATATTGAACGCCAATTCCGTAATGCCGCAATTCAAGCAGTATTGGCCTGTGGTCATTCTTATTTTTGGCTTTACCTTGCTTCCCGTGGGACGCTTTCATTACAAGGAATTTAAAACGATTTACGTGATTCCGTCCGCTTCCCTTACTATTTTGGGCCTCTTTTTCTTGTTGTTCACATTTAAAATCATAAAGATGCCCTTGAGGGAATTCTTCATGTACTTTTTGCCTTTCTTTATGATTGCAAGCGGAATCTTTTTAATCGTTCTGTATTACGCGCGCCAAAAGGCAAAGGATAAATTCCCCGTAATAAAGGAAGATGACGACGACGAGCCCCTTCTTTTTACGGAGGAAGACTTATAAATGGTAAAAAAGGTTCTTTGCCTTTTATTGATTTTTCTCTTCTTTGCCGAATCTTTTTTTGCGGCCGATTATTACCTCGGCGATTCGGAAGAGGGGCAAGTCCTTTTGGCAAAGGCCTCAAAAAAATCCAAAAAGAAAAAGTCAAAGAAAAAAGAGCCGCCTGAGGACGAGGAAATAATTGGCGAAGTGACGGCCATCAACGTTGACAAGAACAGGGGCGGCGCCGGATACTTTTCTGGAATAAGCGACGAAATGCTTGACTTGGTTGTGGTTGGTTCCGCGGAATCCTTGATAAAGGCTTACAACGGCCTAAAAAAAGCCAACGTTGACTACCTCGAAAACGAGCGGGTTTTGGTTTTTATCGTAACGTCGATTTTAAAAATGGTTTGGCCAAGCCAGATTCAATCCCTTTCAATAGAAGAGCCTGAAGTGACAATGAAAAACCTCTACACCGGCGCGATTGATTCCGCGAAAAACGGCATCTACGACACCAGCACCGGCAACAAGGATTTTTTCGCCTTGCTTTTGCCAAACTTGCTTTTGGCCGGAGCGATAAGCCATTCAGAATATTACGAGCTTGCGGAAAAGAGCCTTAACGAGGCTTTGGCGCTAAGGCCAGACAGCGTTCTTGCAAATTACCTTTTGGCCCTTCTTTACACAAAGACGGAAAGAAGCGCCCTCGCCGTTGAAAAGCTTAGGGCGGCCGCCCAGGGAAGCAAGGCTTTTGAAATTCTTTTTTGCTTGGCCAACAATTTGAACGCGCTCGGCCGCTACGACGAAAGCAAAAGCGTCACAGACACCTTGATTGTCCTTTATCCGTCAAGCATTGAATTGCTAAAATTGCTCGCAAGAAATTCATACGACATAGCCGACTATTCTTCTGCAGAACGCTACGCGCTTTTGGTCTTGCAGCAGAATCCTGCCGATTTGGAAATGCTTTTGTTCAGGGCGAAAATTTTTGTGACCACCGGCGAATACCTAAAGGCCACTTCTTTGCTTGACGTTTACTCGAAGACCAACACAAACTCAAAGGACTACTTGCTTTTGCGCTCCCGCGTTCAAAAAGAATGGAACAAAAATTCGTCGCTTGCCATAACGACGATAGAAAAAGCGCTTTCCATTTATCCCAACGACAAGAGCGTCATTCTTGCGGCCGCGGAATTGGCTGGAGAAAGTTCAGCGTTAATCGGCGGAAAAAGCGGGGCTCAGCTGGCCAACCAAGTTTTGGCTTCGGAGCCTGAAAACAAGCAGGCGCTTTCATTCTTGATTCAAACTTTGGTGATGGAAGGAAAGTGGGCTGAAAGCTACGCCGCCAGCAAAAAGCTCATGGCCTTGCAAAATCCCGGAACTGCAAACATCGCCGAACACGCCCGCATTTGCCTTTCGCTTTCTTACAACAACGAGGCCTGGGACACCGCCTCTTCATTGTACGCGCGTTTGCCAAAGGACGAAAAGGCGATTCAAGTTTACGTTGAGTGCTTGGTCAGAACCGGAAGGGGAGCGCAAGCCTCGCGCTTCATCAACTCGTCGATTAACGGCGCCTCTTCTTCGATGAAAAGCTTTTTGTATTACCAGCGCTCCTTTTTGGCCGGCGGAGAAGCGGCGCAACTTTCGGATTTGCGCGCTGCCGTCATAGCCAACCCAAGAAATTCCGACGCGCTTTTCAGAATGTACGGAATCTATTTTGCAAAGCAGGATTACCGCAAGGCCCAGTATTACTTGCGCCAAGTCATCGCCCTTAATCCCAACAATCAAGCCTACTTAAAGCTCAACCAAGATTTGGACAAGCTGATTCGCTAACGAAAATTAAAAGACCACCAGCCTGTAGCCGTCAATTTCTTTAACCAAGCTTATTTTAAAATCTTTTTCAGCGGCCAATAATTTTTTCAGGCGGGAAAGCTGGACGTTCAGGCAGTTCGCGCTGTATTCGCTTCCGTCCTTTAAAAGGTCGCTCCTCATTTTTTCTATGGAAACGGATTCTTCCGCCTTGTAAAGGTATTTCAAGAGTTCAAAGGGCTTTTCAGAAATTTTGCAGCGCTCCTTTATTTTATACAAAAACGTGTTGGAATCTTCCTCTTTTGAAATTTGGCCGGCTTGCATTTTCTCAAAAATAAAGTCGATGCAACGCTTGTATTGGCCGGCTCCGTTTTTCTTTATGAAAGGCGTGATTTGGTAATACCAAAAGTCGGCCCGCTTTTTGTCGTCAGCGTTGAAGCCGTTGAAAAAAATTACAGGAGAGCTTATTTTTTGTTCCCGCAGAAAATGCTTTAAGTCAAAGCCGCCGCTTGAAATGTTTTTGTCAGCCAAAACCAATTCCGGCATTTTTGATTTTACGGCTTTGGCAAAAGAGCCTATTTTTTCAAAGAAAACGCAATTCGATTC
>JAILDQ010000012.1 GCA_024689365.1 Treponema sp.
TTGCATTCGCGCAAGGCCTTTATGCCGAACATTTCCAAGCCGTCAATCTTGACGTTTTCGCAATACCACAAGGCCGCGCGGCAGTTTTGAGTCATTTGGCCGCCTTGAATCGACAAGTCCTTGTTGTGCCAAAAGGGGTAGCGCAAATTGTAATAATTGTCGATTGCGGTCACGCCGCTCGATTCCTTAAAGGCGCTTTCGCCGTCGGCAGGCCCGTCAAAACGGCAGTTCTTAACTTCTATATTTTGGCTTCCGTACAAAGCCCTTTCCGCGTCGAATGTTTTTCCTTCAATCATGGTTTAAAATATACGAAAAATCTTTAAAAAAGGCAAATAAAATCTTGTTTTTAATCGCGGGGCGTGGGCAAAAAAAAAGGGGTCTCGCGGCCCCGTTTTTTATTTTATCCAAATTGTAAGAGTGTCCCTAAAGGCGTAGCCGCCGGCGCAAGAAAAATTGATTGTAACAGTGTCGCTTGAAGCGACGCCGATTTTTGAAAGCGTATATCCATACGGGCCTATGTTCGCGCATCCGTTGCCTGTCTTAAACATAAATGGCCCTCTGAAAAGAATTCTTGGCGCGCCGTCTGCCCATGTGCCGCTTCTGTAGGTGTTTCCTGTTGGAGCGTCTGCAAAAGCGATTGAAGAGTTGGCCGCGTAGCTAGCCAAATTGCTGCCGTACCAAACGTAAAAAGGATCCCAAAGGTTTATGGCCGTAAGGGGATAATTGTATGTTTGGCTTTCTCCGTTTACTGTGTAAGAGCAAGTGTAGGCGCTGTCGCTGTAAGTGGCGGCGGCTTGGTTCATTCCGTGGCCTGTTTCTTCCCACAAAAGGTCTCCCGCAAATTCCTCCAAAAGGCTTTCGGTTGTGTAAGAGCGTCCGTTAACGGCGTTGACCGCGTTCACGATAGAAGCCATGTCAACGTATGCGTTTTGAGCCATTTCCTTTATGAGCTTTACGCCGCCAAACTTTCTTGTAAGCCAGGCGGAAAATTGAAAGGCCGTCGAGTAAGTGGCTGAATCGTCGCCAGTAAAGCCCTTTATTCCCGCGCTGCAATTTCCTTGAGACAAACGTTCTTTTGGAGAATGGCAGATGCTGCTGGCGCTTTTGTCAGTCACGGTGTCTAAAAAGCCAAGGTAGTTTTGCATCATGTCTTCGCAAGTCATCGCAAGAAGCTCTCCGTACCAGTAAGTCCATCTTACGCCATGCTCCAAATCTTTTTTTGTCCTTGATATCGCGTGCGAAAACTCGTGGAGGGACGTTGAGTAGGCTTCCATCGGCTCTTCGAGAAGCGTTTTGCTGTCCAAAAACAAAAAGCGGCCTTCGTTGTTTCCGTCGTAGCCTTTGATGAAATTTATCGGACTTACAAAGCCGTAGACTTTGCCGACCTCCAACATTTCGTATTTTACTCAAACATAGTAGTCGTCTTCCGAAACCAGCAGTTCGAACTCGTTTTGCTCGATGGTTTTCATGTCCTCTGGCTTTAGGTTGTTGAAGGTTTCTGTGTCGCCCACAGAATAATTTTTGGGGCCATTTTGGACGGACATCGCGAGGTTTTTTGGCGCCGGTGAAAAATCTTTCAGCTTCTTCCAAAAGTCTTCGTAGATAATCTTATGGGGGTCTTGTTCGTCCGCTTTAAAAAGGCCGTACAAAGCGTCGGGCGAAAATTCGGGCGCCTCCAAGAGTTCTTCGGAAAGGCTTGCGGAAATATCGCTTTTTATTTTTGCGGTGCGGGTGTTCTCTTTTTTCAACGCTTGGCTTGAAGGGTTTGTTCTTGCCATGTAAATTGTCTTTCCGGCCGCGCCCGTCAAGTAGAGCGTTTTTGTGGTCGCTTTCACGGTTATGGGCTCCGACGAGACGGTCTCGGCTTGAACTTGCGTCATTTCGCTTGCGGGATTCTGTCCGGCTGGAATGGCCGGCGTTTCGTCGGAACCGTTTGAGCAGCCGGCAAATAGCGCCGCGCCCAAAAAGGCCAAGGCCACGGCGAATGATTTTATTGCTCCTTTTTTCATTGTTTCTTCTATCATTGCGGCGCAAAATGGCGTTTTACGCCATACCGTTCCTACTTTGCGTAAATCGTGATTGTGTCGCTAAAGCCGGCGCTTCCTTGCGGCACGCTAAACTCGATTGTCACGCTGGTGGACGTGACCTCTCCAAGCTTAAAAAGCATGCTGCCGTAGGGGCCGATTTGGGCGGCTCCTTTGCCTCCCTTGAACTTAAGTGGGCCAAGGTAGGCTGTTGTGGGCGGATTTCCTTTCCAGTCAGCCTTTTTATACACGTTGGCGTTTGGCAGTTGGCTAAAAGGAATGCTTGTGTTTGTAATGTTCTCGGCATACTTTGACAGGTCGCACCAACCGTAAAAGGGCGCCCACAAATTTATCGCGGTGACGGGGTATTCGTAAGTGTGGCTTCCTGTTGAGTTGGTGTACGCGCAGGTGTAGTCGGCTTCTCCTGGGTATGTCGCGCCGTCTTGGTTAAAGCCCGCGTTGTTTTGCTCGACCATAAGGTCTCCGGCCTTTTCCTGCAAGAGCGAGGCTATTGTGTAGTCATTTCCGCTTGCGGCCTTTACGGCGGCCAAAATGGAGTCAAAGTCAACATAGGCGTTGGTCGCGATTTCCTTTATGAACTTGGGGCCGCCGAATTTCCTTACCAGCCAGGCGCCAAGATGGAAGGCGGCGGAGTATGTCGCCGACGTTTGGCCTGTAAGGCCGCAGGCCCATTCGTGGTTGTAGTTGGCGGAGGAAAGGCGCGTCTTTGGCGTGTTGCCCAGCTTGTCGTCAACGTCGCTGTCGTTTATGACAAAGTAGGCTTGCATCATGTCCTCGCACATCATGGCCAAAAGCTCTCCGTACCAGTAAGTCCATTCCTTTTTGTGAATCATCGTCTTTTGGTTGTATGAGATTGTGTGCGAGAATTCGTGCTGGGCGGTGGAGTAGGCTTCCAAGGGGGTGTTTAAGGTTGTTTGGCTGTCCATGTATACAAAGCGGCCCTCGTTGCTTCCGGTTGTATTATGCCTTATGTCTCCGTGATAGACAAAGCCGTACACTTTGGCGTCGGTCAGCATGTCGTAAAGCATCATGTTGATTTTTTCTCCGGTTCTTGAGGCCGTGGACATGGGGCCGTACACGCTGTCGTCCGCGTTGTATATTTTGTCGGAAGGCTGGCCGTAAAGGTGGCTTGTAAGGCCGTAGCCGTTTATGAAATTTGTTCCAAGGTATTGGGCGGCTGTCGCAAAGGCGTCTGTGCCCTGCGTGTAGTATTGGTCATTGACGTCAACCCAAACGTTGTAGTCGGCTTTCGACACAAGCAGCTTGAAGGTTCTTTTTGTAAAAGAAGTCAATGTCTTTGGATTGAGCGCCCAAAAAGTTTCCGTGTCGCCGACCGCGTAGTTTTTGACTGCGCTTTGCGAGCCCGGGTCGAGGCTTTTTGAAATCAGTCCTTGAGCCTTCGCCTTCTTTACGTTGTCCATCGAAAGTTTCCAAATCTTTGCGTGGGGGTCGTTCTCCAGGTCGGTCTCAAAGCCCGAGACAATGGCGGCCTCGATTTCATTTTCTTCCTCTTGGAAGGAGAGCGCGCTCTTTTCCGCGCTTGCGGAGACGCCGCCGGAAGTTATTTTTGCCAAGCGCGAGTATGCGTGGTTCAACTCCGCGTTTGAAATGTTCGAGCGGGCCATGTAAATTGTCTTTCCGGCCGCGCCTGTCAAAACGAGCGTTTTTGTCGTCGTGGCTACCGTAATCGGCTGGCTAGAGGCAGCGACTGTTTGCGTTTTAGTCATTTCGCTTGCCGAGTGGTCGGGGTTTTGTCCGGGGGTGATAGGAATGAAGCCGGAACCTGAGCTGGCGTCGCAGCTTGCCAAATATCCCGCCAGCAAAAGAGCGAAAAGCGGCGCGATTAAATTTCTTGCCTTAAAATTCATGTTTTTCTCCTTAAAGTTAAAGCTTTTTCCAGTTCTTCACGCGCAAAACGGTGGCGTTCGGCATTTCAAGCGGCGCGTCTTCATCGGAAAGAATTCCTTCGACCATGACCTTGTTTCCGTGCAAGGCGGCGAGAGCGTCCTTTTTGTCAGCTTCTGCGTCCAAGTAGTATAGAGTTCCGTCTTCCGTCTTTAGGCCAGTCCTCGGAAAGGGCGCGTTTCCGTAAATTTCCAAAACGCCTTCAACCTGCGCCTTTTTTCCGTTCTTTGCCATTCCAAAGGCTAGGGCGGAACTTAACGCCAACGCCGCGGCCAACAATAAAAATTTCGCTTTCATACGCGCTCCTTTTATATAGATACAATTCTGACATAGAACATCGGATTTGTCAAATGGTTACGCGCGCCCAGGACAAACGGTCTTGAAACAAAAAAAACGCGGCTCCCAGTCGCGCCGCTTTCCTTCTGCCATAATTATCGTTTTGCCAGCAGCGCTTGGTGGAACTACTAGCAAAACCACACGAAGTGTGATACAATAGAACACTATGGCAGACATTAAAGAACAAATCCGCGCGGCCCTTTGCGCCGCCTTGAACCAGTTTAAGACAGAAAAAAATATCGAGGCTCCCGACGTGGACGCGGCCTCTTTGACTTTGGAAAATCCGCCGGACCCAAAAATGGGCGACGTGGGCGTTCCGCTTTTTGCCTTTGCAAAAACATTCCGCATGGGGCCGCCGCAAATCTCGGCCGGCGTTGCCCAAATATTAAAGGAAAGCCAGGAAATCGCGGGCGTGAAAGTCTCGGACCTTGGCGAAATCTTGAATCTTGGCCCTTACATCAATTTTAAGTTGAACAAGGGAAACGAAACTTATTCCATATTGAACAAAATTTCCGAACAGAAAAATGATTACGG
>JAILDQ010000017.1 GCA_024689365.1 Treponema sp.
CAAGGCTCCATAAAGCCGGCAACGCGTCCGTACTGTCCCGAACCACCAGTCTGCTTTTTGTGAGTGTAGTTGAAGTCGGCGCGCTTTGTGATTGTTTCGCGGTAAGCTACCTGTGGCGCTCCAGTCTCAACTTCACACTTGTATTCGCGCTTCATGCGTTCAACGTATACGGCAAGGTGCAACTCACCCATACCCTTGATGATTGTTTCGTTAGATTCCGGATCCATGTAAGTCTGGAATGTCGGGTCTTCTTTTGTAAAGCGGTTCAAGGCCTTTGACATCTGGGCCGCGGCTCCCTTGTCTTTCGGTTTGATAGAAAGAGAGATAACCGGGTTAGGAACATACATAGAGGCCATGGAAACATTCAAGCCGCCGCCTGTGAAAGTGTCGCCGGAAGCGCAGTCAACGCCGAACAAGGCTACGATGTCGCCGGCGCCGGCGTCGTTGATGTCTTCCATCTGGTTGGAGTTCATGCGAACAAGGCGGCCGACCTTAAAGCGCTTGCGGCTGCGAGTGTTGTAAAGCTCTTCGCCCTTTACGATGCGGCCCTGGTAAATGCGGGTGTATGTAAGCTGACCGTACTGTCCGTCGTCAAGTTTGAACGCCAAGGCAACAGTCGGCTTGTTGTCGTCAGAAACCAATTCAATCTCAGCTTCGTTGTTGTCCAAGTCAAGGGCAACGTTCTTAACTTCTGTAGGATCAGGGAGGTAGCGGATAACGCCGTCAAGCAAGGGTTGGATACCCTTGTTCATGTGGGCTGAACCGCAGAATACGCCTACAAACTGCTCGGCCAAAGTGCCTTTGCGGATGGCGGCAATGATTTCTTCTTCTGTTTCTGTTCCTTCAAGAACGTGCTCCATCAAAGTGTCGTCGAACATAGAAGCGGCTTCAACCAATTCCTGGCGATACTTTTCAACGTCGTCCTTCATGTGGGCTGGAACTTCAGCGTAGCGGAGCTCGTTTCCGTCATGGCCTTCAAAGTAAATGGCCTTGCGGCTGATGAGGTCTACAACGCCTTCAAGCTTGTCTTCCAAACCGATGGGCAATTCCATCATGTAAGCGTTCAATCCGAGCTTTTCGCGGATCTGCATTCTTACGCGGAGAGGATTGGCTCCCTGGCGGTCGCACTTGTTAACGAAAGCTACGCGGGGTACATGGTAGCGCTTGAGCTGGCGGTCTACTGTGATAGACTGAGACTGAACGCCGGCAACAGCGCACAAAATCATGATGGCGCCGTCAAGAACGCGCAAAGAGCGCTCAACTTCTACTGTAAAGTCTACGTGACCGGGAGTGTCGATTACGTTGATTGTGTATCCCTTCCACTCAACCTGTGTGGCCGCTGACTGAATTGTGATTCCGCGCTCGCGTTCCAATTCCATTGAATCCATAACAGCGCCAACACCATCTTTTCCACGAACTTCGTGAATCTGGTGAATCTTGTTGCAGTAAAACAAAATACGTTCTGTCGTAGTTGTTTTGCCAGAGTCAATGTGGGCGCTGATACCGATATTTCTCATCTTAGAAATATCCATAATTATTTACCTCTCAAAAAAAAATTCTTTTGACAATAGTTTTAAAATTATAATGAAATCAAGGCCTTTGTTCAATAGGCTTGTGAAAAAAATTTCAGGCTTCGAGAAAAAAGGCTATTCTTGGCAAAAGGAGGCCAAAAGAGAAAGGCTTGCGTTCAAGCGGAGATTTTTTGTCTTGACCAAAAACGCGGCGGCGGCGCTTGGGCTAAAAGCCGACTTTTTCATTTCCTGCCGAGCGGTCAAGCCAACAGACAGGCTGGACACAAAAAAATTCCTTGGACAGACAGAAATTCTAAGCCTCTGGCTAAAAGCCTTTTTTTCCCAATCCCAATTCGGTTCAAAAGTCGCGCCGCCGCTCAAGTTGACGCGAAAAGGCCTTTTTTGCCCAAAAGAGCGGGAATAAAGGAAGGCTCCGCTGATTTTTGGCAAGGAGGCGGGCTCTGGAATCAAAGGTTCCCTGGCCAAAACCAAGGGAGCCAAAGACACGGTGACTTTAAGCGAGTCTTTTTTTGTGGTAACTTTCATTCCGAGGGCAAAGCGGGCTTCAAGGCTTTTTCTTTCCGTCTTTTTTGAAAAATCCTTGGTCTGCTCCTCCAAAAAGGCGCCCGCCCCTACTTTCAGGAGGCTTTTGTTTTTCAAGTTGAATGAAAATTGCGGCGTGACTTTCGCCTGCCAATTTTTTTTGTATTCCTTGGCGTTGGCGGCAATATAAGGGCTTTTATTTCCGTAAAAAAAATTGTCGTTGGCCCAAAAGGCTGCGGACAAGGAAAAGCTTTTCGCGCTGAACAAAAGCTCTTCCGCAATCGAAAAGCGCCAATCCGCGTCATTTCCTTGGGCGGAAGAAAAAGTCGTCCTGCTTTTTAGGCCAGGAATTTCCGCAAAAAAATCGGCGCTAAAAGTGTCCCTTAAGGCCGACTTTTTTACAGGGATTTCTTCAATCCAATCAAGGGCGCAAAAAGACTCTTCTTCATAGTAATAGCGGCTGTAAAGAAGGCCGCCTGAAATTTTAAGGAAATTCATGTAATAAAAGCCGCCTCTGGCTCCAAAAAACAAGGGCGCCTTTTGAGGCTCCCTTTCGTTTTTGCAAATGGCAAATTCAGTCTTTATTGGAAGAAAGCGGATTTCTTGGCTCGAAAACTTTTCCACAAGGCCAACGGAGGCCGAAAGAAAAATCGCGTCGTCCTGGGGCGAAGAAGACTTTGTGGGCAAAGAAGCGGTCAAGGAGCCGCAATCGAAAAGGCTAAAAGCAAAGGGGCTTGCCGCGGCCGAAAAGGGCGCGATTCTTTTTTGCGAATACAATTTTAGAGAGCCAAACATCGCTTTTAATTCCAAATTTTCATTGAACTTTGAAAAGTCCAAGCAAAGGCCGTAACGCCGCTTGCAAAAAATGTTTTCGTAGCTTTCAAAAGAATTTAGAAGCCAAAAATCCGCGCCCGGCGTCTTTTTGCAGGAATTAAAGAGGCGAAAATCCAGCGCGTCCCAGTTCAACTTCACGCCGTGGCTAAAGGCAAAATCGCTGTCCGCCGCGAGATTTCCGTCAAAGTTTTGGGGCGGAAAGCAGGAGCAGGACCAATAAAGGTTTGCAACAAAGGGCGGCGACTTTTTTTGGACGACGGATTTTTTTTTCAAGGACGAGGATTTCTTATTTTTTACAAGCGGCGTCGCCGCCCGATTTTTTTGGGCGGACAAAGATTTTGGCAAGGCCGCAAAAAGCGCGGCGAAAAAAGCGCAAAGGAGGAAGAACTTTCTCATGCCTATAAGATAGAAATTTTTTGTTAAAATTTAACTTTAACTAGAGAAAAAAATGAATTTTTTTTTGATTTTTTTGGCCCTAGTCTTTCCAGGCCGTGTATTTTTCCACTTCAAGAATTCGGCGCGCGTTTTCCACGCGTTCAACGCTGGGAGAGTCCACGCCTTCTAGGGGATACGGAATTCCCAATTCCTTGTACTTTGCGATTCCGAGGGTATGGTACGGAAGAATTTCAACGCGCTCCACGTTGTGAAGGCTTTTGAT
Organism: Treponema sp.; assembly: GCA_024689365.1. GTDB lineage: Bacteria > Spirochaetota > Spirochaetia > Treponematales > Treponemataceae > Treponema_D. The sequence goes on from JAILDQ010000017.1 coordinate 3,547, forward strand.
AAAATCGCGCGTTTTTTCCAAGTATTCGTCTTTGTCGCTGATTCCAGGAACCAAAACGTGGCGAATCCAAATCGGCTTTTTGATTTCGTCCAAATAGCGGAACATTTTTATGATGTTGTCGTTGCCCTGCCCCGTAAGCTCCTTGTGCTCGGCGGGATCGATGTGCTTTATGTCCATCAAGAGAATGTCCGTCACTTCCATCAGTTTTTTGAATTTTTCAAACCATTCGCCCTGGTCGGTAAAGGGGCCGCCGGAAGTGTCGATGCAAGTGTTGACATTTTCCTTTTTTGCAAGGGTGAAAAAGTCAATCAAAAAATCAAGCTGCATCAAAGGCTCGCCGCCCGAAACGGTAATCCCGCCCCTTTTGCCCCAATAGGCCCGGTCGGTCAAAGCGTCTTCCAAAAGCTTTGAGGGAGACATTTTTTTTCCTTCGGTCATATTCCAAGTGTCAGGATTGTGGCAAAATTTGCAGCGCAAGGGACAGCCGGCGGTGAAAACGATGTATCGCATTCCCGGGCCGTCAACCGCGCCAAAAGATTCAATTGAGTGAATGTAACCGTCAGTCATAAAGTTCTCCAAGCGGTCAAGGCTCGCTTGCGCCAAAAGCCTTGGCTCGCTCGATTTGCGGCGCGAAACAAATTATCGATCCGCAAACCTCCTTATATTTTTGCTAAAAAAAACCGACGACGAAAAACGCCGCCGGCTTTATACGATCGGTCAAGGCGCGCTAACGCTTAAAGCCTTGACTCGCTCGTTTTGCGGGTTGATTTGCAATTATCAACCCGCAATCCCCGCCTAAGCGGGAAATGTTTGCTTACATAGAAGCGTGGCAAGTTCTGGCGATAACGTCGTCCTGCTGCTCTTTTGTAAGGTTGATGAAGCGAACCGCGTAACCTGAAACGCGAACTGTGAAGTTTGCGTATTCCGGCTTTTCAGGATGAGCCTGGCAGTCCTTAAGCTTTTCAACTCCGAATACGTTAACGTTGAGGTGGTGGGCTCCCTTGGCGAAGTATCCGTCCATAACGTTAACCAAGTTCTCAACCTGCTCGGCTTCGCTGTGTCCCAAAGCGCCCGGATTGATTGTCTGAGTGTTTGAGATGCCGTCGAGTGAGTACTCGTAAGGAACTTTGGCAACTGAGTTCAAACTCTTGACCAAGCCCTTTGTTTCCGCGCCGTAAGACGGGTTGGCTCCAGGAGAGAAGGGCTCTCCAGCCTTGCGTCCGTTCGGAAGAGCGCCTGTAGCCTTTCCGTATACAACGTTTGAAGTGATTGTAAGGATAGAAGTTGTAGGCTCGGCGTTGCGGTATGTGTGGTGCTTCTTGATCTTTCCGATGAAAGTCTTGAGGAGCCACTTTGCGATTTCGTCGGCGCGATCGTCGTCCTGACCGTAGCGGGGGAAGTCGCCTTCGATCTGGAAGTCGTAAGCCATGTTAGGAGCGTGAATCTTTCTGCCCTTCTTGTCTGTGATGTCAATGTCGCGGCGAAGAACCTTAACTTTGGCATACTTGATGGCGCTGAGCGAGTCGATTACGTGGCTGAAACCGGCGATGCCTGTGGCGAATGTTCGGCGAACGTTTGTGTCGATAAGGGCCAACTCTGCGGCTTCATAGTAGTATTTGTCATGCATGTAGTGGATGGCGTTGAGAGTGTTTACGTACAAGCCGGCAAGCCATTCAAGCATGATGTCGTACTTTCTCATAACCTCATCGTAATCCAAGTATTCGCTTGTGATAGGAGCGATTTCCGGTCCAACCTGAACGCCAGGAGTCAAGCCGGCTTCTTCGTCGCGGCCGCCGTTGATGGCGTAAAGCAAGGCTTTGGCCAAGTTGGCGCGGGCTCCGAAGAACTGCATTTCTTTTCCAGTCTGTGTGGCTGAAACGCAGCAGCAGATTGAGTAGTCGTCTCCCCAAATCGGGCGCATGATGTCGTCGTTTTCATACTGAATTGAAGAAGTGTCGATTGAAATCTTTGCGGCGTACTTGCGGAAGTTCTCCTGCAAGCGCTTTGAGTAGAGAACTGTGATGTTAGGCTCTGGAGACGGTCCCATGTTCTCCAATGTGTGCAAGAAGCGGTAGTCGTTCTTTGTTACCATTGAACGTCCGTCCTGTCCAAGACCGGCAACTTCCAAAGTGGCCCAAATCGGGTCGCCAGAGAAAAGCTGGTTGTAAGATTCGATGCGGGCGAAGCGCACCATGCGGAACTTCATAACGATGTGGTCAACAAGTTCCTGGGCCTGCTCTTCTGTGATTACGCCGTTCTTGAGGTCGCGCTCGATGTAAATGTCAAGGAAGGTCGCGATGCGTCCAACTGACATGGCGGCGCCGTTCTGTGTCTTGATGGCGGCAAGGTAGCCAAAGTAGAGCCACTGGAAGGCTTCTTTGGCTGTTGTGGCAGGCTTGGAAATGTCAAAGCCGTAAGAGGCGGCCATTTCCTTCATCTGTCCCAAGGCCTTGATCTGCTCGGCAACTTCTTCGCGGAGGCGAATTACGTCGTCAGTCATTGTTCCGTCGCCGATGTTGGCGAAGTCTTTCTGCTTTTCCTGAATAAGGAAGTCGATGCCGTAAAGGGCGATTCGGCGGTAGTCGCCTACGATGCGTCCGCGTCCGTATGTATCCGGCAAACCAGTCAAGATGTGGGCTGAGCGAGCCTTGCGGATTTCTGGGCTGTATACCTGGAATACGGCGTCAGAGTGAGTCTTGTGGTATTCTGTGAAAATCTTGTGAAGGTCTTTGTTCGGCTCGTAGCCGTACATTTCGCAAGACTGTTCGGCCATGCGGATTCCGCCAAAAGGCATGAAAGCGCGCTTGAGAGGCTTGTCTGTCTGAAGGCCGACAACCTGCTCGAGCTTTTCTCCGCCTTCGCAGATGTAGCCGGGCTTGTGGCTTGTGATGCCAGTTACGATGTCTGTGTCGAGGTCAAGAACGCCCGAGCGCTCCTTTCCGTCAAGACCCTTTGATTTTTTGTTGTGCTCAGCTTTCTGAAGTTTCTGAAGCTCGTCAAAAAGTTTCTTTGTGGCGTCCGTAGGACCAGCAAGGAATTTGCTGTCTCCGTCGTACGGAGTGTAGTTCAACTGGATGAATTCGCGGACGTTTACTTCGTCCTGCCAAAGACGGCCGGCCTTAAATCCGTTCCACTCTTCTCTCATAAAAATGCCTCCATAAATATTTGCAAGAAATGCCTAAAGAAAGATTTTTAGGCTTCCTCAATTTCTTTTACAATTTTTAGTATAAAGCGCTTTGGCAAAAAAAGCAATAGCGTTTCAAGAAAAAATTGCATAAAATTAAATTGTATTCAATCTTTTTCCTATACA
>JAILDQ010000032.1 GCA_024689365.1 Treponema sp.
GCGACTTTCTGGTAAAGCTCAAGGGCTTGGTCGGTCTGGCCCAACTCTTCGCAAGAAGCGGCGGCGTTAAAGCTGCACAAAGAAGCCAAGTAGCTGCCCTTTCCTTTTGAAGCCGCTTTCAACCAAAAATCTTTTGCCTGGCTCCAATCTTTCTTTTGGCCGTAAATGTCTGCGGCCAACATATCGGCGCGAGCTCCGATGATTCCACCCTTGTTGAGGAATGGATCCAAGTTCGCCAAGGCCGTTTCGCGTCTTGAAGCCAAGTCGCTTTCCTCAAGGCTTTCCGCGTCTTTAGTGAGCGAATATTCAATGACTTCGATTTTGCCAAGATTCTTTTTGGCGCTTGAAGTCAAGACGTTAAAGCAAACGACATACGCGATTATCGCAAGGATAGCGGCAATCAAAGCGCAAAGCAAAATCTTGCGGTTCTTGCCCAAAAATTCTCCGAGCTTCTGCTCGCTTGAAAGATTTTTCTTTTCCGCTTTCGCGTCTTTCATTTTTACAACATTGCCGTCCATAATATTCTCCAAACTATAACTTTAGTTTTTATCTAATTCCAAGTTCAAGCAAAAGGCGCGAAAGGTAGGTTCGCTGAATGCCCAAAGCCTTGGCCACGTCAGCTTGCTTTCCGCCCGTTGTCCTCAAGACGCTCTCCACGTAAAATTTCTTAAAGTCGTTCATGGCGTCTTTTAGCGTTTGCCCGCTCTGGGGAACAAAGCCCTTTTGAGCCGGCGAACTGTTGGCGTCGCCCGAGATTTCCGCGGAAATCTGAAGGTTTTGCGCCGTTACAAAGGGAGGCGTTCCAAGAACGCAAGCCCTTTCTATTGAGTTTTCCAATTCGCGAACGTTTCCCGGCCAATAGTAATTGTACAAGACCAGCTTCGCGTCTTCGGAAAATCCCTTGAAATTCTTTTTTGTCTCGCCCGAAAACTTTTGCAAAAAGTAATCGGCCAAGGGCTTTATGTCGTCCCGACGCTCCCTCAAGGGAGGAATTCTAAGCGGAACCACGTTCAGCCTGTAGAACAAATCGTCGCGGAATTTTCCTTCCTTGACCATAAGCTCCAAATCTTTATTTGTGGCGCAAACGATTCTAACGTCAACGCTAATTGTTTCGCTAGAGCCTACGCGCTCAAATTTCTTGTCTTGAATGGCCCTTAGCAGTTTTGCCTGCAGTTCCAGCGGAATCTCGCCAATCTCGTCCAAGAAAAGCGTTCCGCCGTCAGCCATTTCAAAGCGGCCTTTTCGGCAAGTGGAAGCGTCAGTGTACGCTCCCTTTGCGTGTCCAAAAAGCTCGTCCTCCAAAAGGGACTGGCTCAAGGCCGCGCAGTTGACGCGAACAAAAGGCTTGTCGCTTCTAGGGCTTCGCAAATGCAATTGCTCGGCGAACAATTCCTTTCCTACGCCGCTTTCTCCTGTTATCAAAACAGAGGAAGTGGTTTTGGCGGCCGCGTCGGCCACTCGGGCAAGGTCGGCGATGACCGCGCTTTTTGCGATAAAAACGTGGTATTCCCCGCCCTGCTTTATGTTGTCGTTCAGCGCAAAGATTGTGTCTTTGGCGTCGCGGTAACTGGCGGCGTTGGCGTATGCGATTCCGGCGTGCTTTGCCAAAATCGTCATAAGGTCAAGGTCTTCGGAACTGAATTCCCTGCCGCCCGTTTTGTTTATCAATTCTATTACGCCGATGAACTCGTCGCCGTTTGTCATTGGCAGCGCGATCATCGTGTTTGTGATGTAGCCGGTTTTGTTTTGGACGCGGTCAAAAAATCGTTCGTCCTTGTTGGCGTTGCTTATAACCAAAGGCTTTTTGTTTTGGGCAACCCAGCCGGCCAAACTATTCTTGTCAACGATGATGTTTTTCGCCTCGGCGCCTTTTGGCCCCAAGGCAATCGCGAAACGCAAGCTGTCGCCTCCCTTTTGAGCCAACAAAAGAGAAGACGACTCGCATTCGATAAGGCGCATCGCCGCTTCAAGAATGTAAACCATCAACGCGTCAACGTCGGAAAACTTCAAGTTGATTCCGGCGCTGACGTCAATGAGCGCTTTTAGTTTATCCGTGTAAGCAAGTTCATTCGCGCCCATTTTTTAATCGAGTTAGTTGTCCTTCTTTGCGTTAAAGGCGTCGCCGAAAGTGTAAGCTCCGTCGTCGTCGTTTGAAGAAGAGCTCATATACTGGCTGATCTCGTCGCGCTGCTGCTTCTTTTTGAATTCGCGAACGCTAAAGGCAACCTGCTCTCTGTCTTTCTTAACGTCAACAACGTAAACGTTGATTTTGTCGCCAACCTTGTACTTTTTAACGGCTTCCTCGTAAGGAGTCTCGCGGTCTTCGCTGAGGTTAGACTTGTTTACAAGTCCTTCGATTCCAACCGGAGTCTTTACAAATACGCCAAAGTCAGTGATTGAAGTGATTTCGCCTTCAAGGGTTGAGCCCGGCTGATACTCTTCGGCAAACTTCTGCCAAGGATCTTCAGTCAACTGCTTGAGGCCAACCTTAATGCGGCGCTGTTCAGGATCGTTTTCGATAACAACGGCGTCAACTTCCTGGTCAACCTTGAGCTCGCTGCCCGGATGCTTAACCTTCTTTGTCCAAGAAATGTCGTCTCCGTGCAAGAAGCCGTCAATTCCGTCTTCAATGGAAATGAAGGCGCCGGAGTTTGTAATCTTGACAACCTTTCCGTGAATCTTTGTTCCGACAGGATATTTTTCCGCGATTGAATCCCAAGGATTCTCCGTAACCTGCTTGAGGCCCAAAGAAACTCGGCCGGCCTGAATGTCGTAGCCCAAAATCATGCACTGAATTTCATCGCCGATTTTGAGAACGTCAGAAGGCTTGTTAACCTTCTTTGTCCAGCTGAATTCTGAAATGTGGGCCAAGCCTTCGATTCCTTCTTCCAATTCGATGAAGGCGCCAAAGTCTGTGAGCTTTGTGACTTTTCCAGAAACGATGTCGTTGACATGGTACTTTTCTTCAAAGTGAACCCAAGGATCTTCGTGAAAGTGCTTGAGAGAAAGATTGATTCTCTTCTCTTCCGGATCAAGGCGGATAACCTTAAGGCCGATTTCCTCACCCTTCTTTACAAAATCTCTTGGTCGGGTAACGTGTCCCCAACTCATGTCGTTGATGTGAAGCAAGCCGTCAAAGCCGCCCAAGTCAATGAAAGCGCCAAAGCTTGTGAATGACTTGACAACGCCCTTAACGCTGTCGCCGATTTGAGTTTCGGCGAAGAACTTGTCGCGCGCTGTGTTCATCTGCTCTTCCAAGTAGCGGCGGCGGTTTACAACCACGTTGGCCTTGTTGTCTGAGTAGAGGCGCTCTATATAAAATTTGCCCTTTGTTCCTACCAAGCTTTCAGGCTTTTCAACCTTCTGGCTGTCAGACTGGCTGATCGGAAGGAAGGCGTGAATGTCGCCGCCAAGAGCGACTTCAAATCCGCCCTTGACAACCTTTTCGATTGTTCCGTCGATAACCGTCTTTTCGTCAAACGCCTTGCGAACGTCTTTCCACATTTGCTTGGCGTCGGCTTTTGCTTTAGAAACTTCAGGACCGTTTCTACCATCTTTTTTAAGAAGAACTACTGTCACTACATCCCCGTTTTTCGGCAGGTCGCCTGCGAACTCCTGTACGGGAATCTTTCCCTCTGACTTGTATCCAATGTCAATGAATACATACTCGTCTGTAACCGAGATGACTGTACCGTCAACAAGCTGGCCGTCTTCAAGCGGTTTAAGATTATTGAGAGATTCTTCTAATTGTGTCTGGATTGAGTCCTTGGAGTTCTGGACTCCTTCCGTTTCCACTTCCATCTTTTCCATTTCTTACCCTTTCACTAGTGAATTTTGCTAAGTATTTTATCACAAACTTCTTCTATAGTCAAGTGACTTGTGTCAATATAATGAGCGTCTTTGGCAACTTTTAAGGCGCCTACCGCCTTTTCTTTGTCCATCTTGTCGCGCTTTTTTATGGCTTCCTTGATTTCTTCCAAAGTCATGCCGCTGACGCCTTGGTCAAAACGCCGCTGGGCTTGAACGTCAAGGGAAGCGTCAAGGTAGAACTTGTATTCCGCATCCGGGAAAACAACCGTGGTCATGTCGCGGCCCTCGCAAACGATGCTTTGGCTTTTTGTTATTTCATGCATGCGGGCGTCGGCGATTTTTCTGATTTCCGGAATCGAGCTGACCTGCGAGGTGTTGGCGCTTACCTTGTCATCGTGCAGGCGGCCTTCCACGTCAACTCCGTTTAGGAGCAAATGCGAGTCCTTATAGTCCAAGGCCAAAGTTTTCGCAAAGTCAATTACGGCCTGGGCGTCGTTTATGTCAACGGAATTTTCAAGGCAAGCCAAAGTGATTGCCCTGTAAAAGCTTCCCGAATTCAAGTAAGTGATTCCGAGTTTTTTTGCAATGATTCCCGCGATGGTGCTCTTTCCAGTTCCCGCCGGTCCGTCAATGGCGATTATCATTTAAATTACCTCCTATAATTACGGCTGAACGCGCGAGCTTGGTCGCGAGCGCGTTTGTTGCCGCTCATGCGGCGTCGTCCGTTTCTTGGCTTTGAAGCAAGCGCGTCGCCGCTAACCTCCTATAAATACGGCTGAACGCGCGATTCCGAAACAAGTTCGGAATGACATTTTTGTTTGTTGCCGCTCAAAGTTCGTGGTTGGTGGCCAAGTCCAAAAGTTCCTGGACTTCAAAATCCTCAAGGTCGCGGAATTCGCCCGGGGCCATCTCGTTAATGTTTATGTTTCCAATTCTGACGCGGCAGAGGCGCTTTATCGAAGCCTCGCGGGATTCAAAGACCCGCCTGATTTCGCGGTTCTTTCCTTCAACCAAAACAACCGCCATTCTGTGGGAATTGAGCTCGCGGGCGCTTTTGGCCTTGTAAAAAACTCCGTCAACGCGAAGGCCTTTCTCAAAATCTTTGTCCAAGCCGCGAGGAAGAGGAAGGCTTGAGTCAACCACATATTCCTTTTCTATTTCCGCGCTGGGATGGGAAAGCTTTTTGGCAAAATCTCCGTCGTTGGTGAAAATAATCAAGCCGCAGCTGAACATGTCCAAGCGGCCAACGTTGTAAAGGCGTTCGGAATACTTTTCTTTTAAAAGGTCGGCCGCGATCGGACGCCCCCTATCGTCGGACATTGAGCAAACATAGCCTACAGGCTTATTGAGCAAAACGTAGCGCTTGGCCTCTTCGGCAAAAACCTGCTTTCCGTCTACAAAAACCTTGTCGCCCGGAACAACCTTTGTTCCCAATTCAGTGACGACAGAACCGTTCACGCTTACGCGGCCGTCCAAAATGATTTTTTCGCTGGCCCTGCGGCTTGCGACTCCCGCGTGGGCGAGAAAAGCCTGAAGGCGCTCCTGGCCGGGAATTTTATTTGGATTATCGGGCAAGTTCGAATCTCTCCTCTTCTTCCTGGTCCAGCTTTGGCAAGTCCTCGATTGAATTTAGGCGGAAGAACTTTAGGAATTCCTTTGTCGTCGCGTATTGGGTCGGTTTTCCGGGAACGTCCTTCTTTCCAAATTCCTTGATTAAATTTCGTTCCATCAAAAGTCGAATCATGTTGTCGGCGCTCACGCCGCGAATGCTTTCAATCTCCGCGCGCGTGATGGGCTGCGAATAAGCTATGATGCTGAGAGTTTCCATAGCGCTGCGGGAAAGGCGGCCTTCGCTCTTAGAGCCGTAGCGTTCCTTGACCGCGTCCCAAATTTTCTTTTTTGGAGTCAAGGCCCAGCCGCCTGTAATCATTTGCAATTCAAGGCCTGAATTTTCGGCCGAATATTTTTCTTTTAAAACTTCAATCGCTTTTTGCGTGACTTCTTCCGAAAGGCCGGAAATAACCGCGATTGTTTTTTCGGCCAAGGGCTCGCTTTCCAAAAATAAAATGGCTTCCACCAAAGCCGCTTCATTGTCAAGATTCATTTCCATAATGAAAAGATTATAGCCGATTTTTTATCAAGGTTCAAGGGCGGGAAAAATGTCCTCAAACTTGATGCCGCCTGTCTTTGACTTCATGCTTTCCACCTCCGCCTTTAAGGTTTCTTGCAAAGCCTCGTCGTAGCCAACAAGAGCGGAAAACGGAAGGAATATTTTTGCCCGCTGGCCAAGGGGCATTCTGGGCCTCTTTGACTCGCGCGGCCATTTTTCTTCGATAATGTCTTCGTAGCCTTTCATGCCTTGTGGCCTCCGATTTGCGCGTTTCTTTCAATCATTGTGGCGCCCTCCTCGTAGTCAGTTCCCTTGAGCATCGCGTTTTTCCCGAACTTTTTTATTATGTCCAGCCGCGCTTGCTGAAGGCTTTTTTCCTTTTTGTTTTTTGCCTCTTCGTCGAACAAAGTCGCCTGCCGCTCCCGAAGGGGAATCACTCCGTTCGCGCAAACGGAAATCTTTCTATATAAATAATTTTTGTTTCCGATTCTTTCAAACAAATTCATCAAGGCCTCTATTATGACCGCGGCTGAATTTGTGTCTTGGCCAAGGCTCGCGCTTCCGTGAGCGGGCTTTGGAACGCTTCGCCCGTAATAGTCGCGAACGAGCTCTCCGTCAAAGGAATCGCTTGAAAGGCTTTCCACATCGTAAAAGCAGTCAAGGCAAAGGCTTGACGCGACTAGATTTTTTTCAAAAAGACTCATCGAAAGGGAATCGGCCATTTCGCGGACGACGATTTTTGTCTTTTCATAATCATAGGGACAATGCAAGACTTGGCCAGAGCCCAGGCTTTTTGCGCTGGACTTGTAATTTTTTATGTCCTTCATTCTGACAGGCTCGTAGCCCCAAGCGTGGTCAATCAAGATTTCCGCGTCGATTCCAAATTCATCATAAAGAAGGCGTTCGTTTTTCAAGGAAATTTTCGCGATGTCTCCCATTGTGTAAATGAATTTGCTCTCAAGGCGGCGGGCTATGCCCTTTCCAATCCGCCAAAAGTCAGTGAGGGGCCTGTGGTCCCAAAGCTTTTGCCTGTAAGAGATTTCGTCAAGCTCGGCGATGCGGACGCCGTCTTTGTCGGCTGGAATATGCTTTGCAACAATGTCCATCGCTATTTTGCAAAGATAAAGGTTCGGGGCGATTCCGGCGGTGGCTGTGATTCCGGTTTCTGAAAGAATCTCTTGAATTACTTTTGCCACAAGGTCTTTGGCGCCCGTCTTGTAAAGCTTTAGGTAGGAAGTCGCGTCGATGAAAACTTCGTCAATCGAATAAACGTGAATGTCTTCGGGCGCGAAATATTTTAGGTAAACATTGTAAATGCGCGACGAATATTTTATGTAGAGCGCCATCCTTGGAGGCGCAATTATGTATTCAAGGTCTTTTCCACTTTGCCTTTTTACTTCGCGCGCCTTTTGCTCAACTTCAAAAAGCCTGCAGCGGCCGGAAAGTCCGTAAGCCTTTAAAGCGGGAGTCACGGCAAGGCAAATTGTTTTGTTCGTGCGGCTTGAATCGGCCACGACGAGCTTTGTCGTAAGGGGATCAAGGCCCCGCTCCCTGCATTCAACCGAAGCGTAAAAAGATTTTAGGTCAACCGCAATATAAGTATTCTTATATTCCATATACTAGACAAAGTTATCAGCATTTAAAAAACAAGTCAAGCGCTTTACAAAAGGCATAGGGATGAGTATTATAATTTCCTTTTAGAGGAATCTATGTCGCAAATTGAAGGCGTGTTGGAAAAACTGGAAGGAACTTTCGTATATGACATTTTGATAAAAATGGAAGAAGCCTACGAAAATATAGAGGCCAAGCAAAAAAAATGGCGGGAAGAATCGAATTTTTCATGCGCGGACGGATGCGGAAAATGCTGCGAGCGCTTTGAGCCCGACTTGCTCGATTGCGAGGCCTTGTACATGGCCGCTTGGCTTATAGAAAACCAGCGCGAAAACGCGGAAAAGATTGCCGACGGAAATTTTCCTTTTAACTACAACGACGAGGCCTGCCCCTTTTTTAACATCGACACAAAATACCATTGTTCGATTTACGGCGGAAGGGCCTTTATTTGCAGGCTCTTCGGAGCGAGCGGCTATTACGACAAGAACAAAAAGCTCGTTTGGAGGCCTTGCAAATTTTATCCCGCCGACGCGCTCGCCTTGATGGAGCCGCC
>JAILDQ010000043.1 GCA_024689365.1 Treponema sp.
GAAAGATTATTTTTTCTTAGAAAAGATTCGATAGTTCAGCCAAGGCATTACAGGATGCAGTTTTTCAAGCGAGCAGAACCATTCCGTGCTTACGGTATTGCTTCCAAGCGCGTCAAAGACATTCGAGAAGGAAACGATTCCACGCTTGAAGAATTCCGTAGCGTAATCAGAAAAATCATTCATGTCAACCATTTTTTCCAAACTGCAATCTTGAACCAAAAGCAACTCGCGGGCCGCAAGATTAAGCAAGCGGGTCTTCAGGCCGCCGTCGCCAGGAAAGCGGGAAACCAGGTCAACGATTCTTTCGCTGGCCTTACGCAAGTATCTAATCATCCAAGAGTTTTTGCTTGAAATGAAATTCTCGCCGTATGAAAATTCAGAAAAGGCGGCCGGATAAGGCGTTATTTTTTGGGCCTTGAATTTTCCTTCAAGCAAATCGTAGGGAGCCGAAATCTTTAGGCCTTCTTCCAAAGACGCGGACAGCGCGAATCTAAGCCAATCAAAGAATTCTCTCCAAGAAGAAACAAGCTCCGCGGCGTTAAAAACCAAGCAAAGGGAAACGTCGGTGTCATCGCCTAAAAATATTTGAGCTTTCTTTAACGACTCGGCTTTTTCAAGCGCGAAAGTTTTAGCGGCCTCCTGCATTTTTTGAAGAGCGGCCTTTATTGAATAATTTTTCCCCTCGCGGTTTTTATAAGACCAATTGGTTTTGCTTCTAGCGTGTCCTTCTTTTACAAAAGGCGTCAGCGCTTTTGGAGAAAGCTCCCAAGCCAAGTCTTTTGAAGAATCCTGGCATTCGTCGCAAACTATTTGTTCAGAAGAAAACTCGTCGGAGGCGAAAATTGACAAACCGTTTTGGCAACGGGCGTTCATGAATATTCCGTTTTGAGGCGCGACTTCAGAAAACAAAAAGCTTTGCGCCGGCAAAATCGTGTATGAAAGGCCGTATGATTTTATCACGTTTTCAATGCCAGGCGCGTAGCCCATTTCCGGCAAGAAAAATCCGTCGTTCGCCCTTCCAAAATACTGCTTAATCGCGTAAAGTCCGCTTTCCACTTGGGCGTTCAGTATTTCCGTCATGTCGGCAAAATGCGGCATAAAAAGATAAGTTCCGCAAGTAGACAAAATCTCAGCGTAGCCTTCGTTGGCAAAAGCGCCAAAGGCTTTTATCAAATCGCAATTCCAAACGTTGTTGTAACGCTCTTTGTTTTTTTGGGCAATCGCCAAATTTTCTTCCGCAACCTTTAAAGCCGCGGAATCTTTTTTATTTCGCTCAATTTCTTTTTGGCCAAATTCAATCAAGTTGTCAAGCCACTTGTTGTACTTCTTTTTTATTTCTGAATCCGTCAAAATCTCGCAAACGCTGGCGGAAAAAACAAAAGCGATTTTGGCGTCAAGTTTGTTTTCCTTTATAAAACTGAGCAAATCCAAGGCCGGCAAAAAAACATTCGATATTTGCTGAAATACGAGAGAACTTTCGGCCTCGTAAGTTGTTGAGTCGTTTTGTCCGACTTTTATATAAGGGCAATGAAGATTTATAATAAAAACTAAATTTTTAGAAGCCATTTTTTTACCTTAATTTTTTAATAAAACGATTGTCTATATCTATTGTAATGCTTTCTAAGCAATTCCGCCACGCCAGAAAGCTCCATGATTTTTGAAACCTTAAGTTTTTCTCCAGGCTTTGCCGCCATAATTTCAGAACCTTTTGGCAAAAGAATTTTTTCTGTGTGGGCCAAAATATCGCTTTGTCCCAAAGTTTCTGAAATTAAATCCACTCGAACGATTTTTTTCTGGCCAGGAATAATGACATAATTTTCGCGGTCGCTCAAATCAAGCTGAATGTCAAACATGTCTTCCGGCTTTTCGTCTTCGATGCTTTCAAAAAAATAAACCGCAAGCCGCAAGGAAGCGCGGCTTGACTTTAATTTTTTTAGAGTCCAATCGCTCAAATCCCACCAAACAAAAAGCGAGATTGGATTTCTTAAAATGACATTGATTTTAGTTTCGTTGTAGCTATCCGGAAGAGTGTTGACGTTAATAGAGCCGTCTTCCTCCGAAAGCGTAATTGTTTCTTTTCTCCGCTCGTTGTTTTCCAACTCGCTGGCAAGTTCAAGCAAATCCCCAATGATGAACTGTCGATTCAAATCGTCGGGCGCGTCAATGCCGTATTCATCGGCAATATCAAGCAATTCGCTGGATGTCAAGCTTTCCAATTTTGAGCGAGTCAAACGATTGTCTTTTTTCATAATGATATAAATATCT
>JAILDQ010000055.1 GCA_024689365.1 Treponema sp.
GTCCAATTCCGAAACGTGAACAAGGCCGTCGATGCCAGGCTCAAGGTTCACGAAAACGCCAAAGTCCGCGATGCGGGCGATTGTTCCGTCAATCTTGTCGCCTTCCGAATACTTGTCCTCAACCTTGTCCCAAGGATCGGCTTCGAGCGCCTTTAGGCTTACGCTTACGCGCTCGTTTTTCCAATCGGCCTTGATGACCTTAGCGGTGATTTCTTGTCCGACAGACAAAACTTTTTCTATGTCGTCAACTCGCGCCCTTGAAATTTCAGAAACCGGAAGCAAGGCCTGAAAGCCTCCCAAGTCAACAAAGGCGCCGTAGCTGTGGAGCGCTGTGATTTTTCCGGTCACCATCGAGCCGACAGCGATTTGGCTTTCCAAGTTGGAAAGGTTTTGCGCGCGCTGCTCGTCCAAAATGGCGCGGTTAGAAACAACGATGTTCTTTCCGTCGTTCTTGTATTCTTGAATCTTGAAAACCAAGTGTCGGCCTGTAAAGTCAACCTGCTCGTCGCGCTTTCTTCCGCCCATCTGCGAATAAGGGCAAAAGGCGCGCGCTCCGCCGATTTTAACTTCGTAGCCGCCCTTGATTTCTTTTTCAACAACGCCCTCAACAGGAATACCCGAACGCCAGGCGTTTTCTATCATTGAATTGTCGGCGCTCTGTCCGCTGATTTTTGTAGTAAAGCGGGCCTCGTCGTTTTGTATCCCAAAAAGAAGACCTTGATTTTGTCGCCTTCTTTGACGCTCAAGTTTCCGTTTTCGTCCGCCAATTCCGCCCGCGAAAGAACTCCTTCGCTCTTAGCATTTAAATCCAAAAAAATTGTGTCGATGCCAATGGCCACAATTTCCGTTTCAATTTGTTGACCGATTTCTAATTTTTCCATATAAGAAGATAATACCGCATTGAGGGAGAAAGTTCAACAGAGGGGAAGTTTGGGCAGGGGCGGCGGCGTTATGAATTTGTTTGTCATTTGGAATCTACCCCCGTCATTCTGAATCAAGTTCAGAATGACGGGTATTCAATTCTCCTTGTCTTTTGCCTCTAAATTTGCTATATTTAAAATCGTAAAGCGCTGCGTAAATCTATTACAACGCCAACTACGATTTTTATATTTTTAACAAACGCAGCTTAAAACTAACATTTTTTTGACCTTTTATTTTCTTTACCATAATTCAGGCCCAAAGTTGGACAGGCGCTGAAAATCAATTATCTCACGAGGAGAAGGTATGGAAAATTCTCAAAACAAACTTAAACTTTTTGAAAACAAAAAGATTCGCTATGTGTGGAACGCCGAAGAAGAAGATTGGTATTTTTCGGTTGTAGACATTATTGAAGTTCTAACAGAATCAGAGCGTCCTAGAAAGTATTGGAATGATTTGAAAAAAAAGCTTTCCCAAGAGGGATGTGAAGTGTCCGAAAAAATCGGACAGTTGAAAATGATAGCTCCCGACGGCAAAATGCGAGAAACAGACGTTCTTTCCACAAAAAACGTCCTTCGCTTGATTCAGTCAATACCTTCGCCAAAAGCGGAACCATTCAAATTGTGGCTTGCCCAAGTTGGAAACGAACGTCTTGAAGAATACGCAGACCCAGAAAGAGCAATCGCTAGAGGCGCGGAATACTACCGTTCAAAAGGCTACACAGAAGGCTGGATAAACCAACGTTTGCAGACCATAGAAATGCGAAAAGAGCTTACAGATGAATGGAAAGCTCGCGGCATAGACAAAGAAGCGGACTTTGCGATTTTAACCAATGAAATGACAAAAGCTTGGAGCGGCCTAAGCGTAAAAGAATACAAACAAAAGAAAGGCTTAAAAAAAGAAAACCTTCGTGACAACATGACTAACATTGAATTGGTTTTGAATATACTTGCCGAGGTCACAGCAACCTCAATCTCAAAACAAGAACAACCAAAAGACTTTGATGAAAACAAAGATGTGGCTGTTCGCGGCGGCAAAGTCGCTAATACCGCAAAAAAAGAATACGAAAAAGCGACCGGCTTAAAAGCGGTTTCCTCTTTAAACGCAAAAGACAAAAAGGCCTTGGAAGTCAAAAAAGAGCTCGGAAACAAAAAATAAATTCTTACCCCGTCATTCTGAATCTAGTTCAGAATGACCGAGTTAATTATTTTCTAAACGCAAAAGTCTCGTCCCTTCCCCAATTCCCAGCGAGAGGGGCTCGCCTTTTTGGCTTCTGACTTGCGCGTTTGTAATTTGGATTTTATCGTAGCGCCTTAGGTCAAAGAATTTTTGGCGGGCGGCGATGGGGTCTCCGTTTTTGGCGGAAAGGGTAAAGCGGCTTTTTCCGTCGCACAAGACAAAGCGGATTCGGCCCGCCTTGTTCAGCATCGGTTCGCTTACGACAAGGGCAAAAATGCTCGCAAGACCGGAAGCGTTAGAGGCGGCCTTTTTTTGGTCATGCATAGAATTATCGGCATTGCCAAAATCTTCTTCCTGGCCAAAACTGTCGCCCGCGCTTTTAGAAAAAATAAAATAGGTCATCTTTACGTCGGCGCGGTTCAGGCCGGCTAGACGCGCCAGGTCTGCGACAACTTTTGGCATCTTCCAGTCAAACTGAAAATGGCAAGTTGCTTTTGGATTTTCCAAAGCGGGACACGGCGCCAAAGATTGCAGGCAGGGCGACACAAGATTCATTCCGCTTCCGATAATAGAATCCCGCAATTCAATTAAGGCTCGGCTTGTGGCCAAGAGCGCGGGCTCCATCAAAATCAATAGGCCGTCGTCTTCCAAACGCTCGCACACTTTTTTAACAAAA
>JAILDQ010000124.1 GCA_024689365.1 Treponema sp.
TTCGAGGGCCACACGTTGCTTCCCTGCGAAGGAAAAAGATTGGCGCCAAGGCCGATGATTATCGACTGCCAGTCAAAAGTGGCTGTCAAGGACTCGACCATTTTTTGGAAATCTGTTTGGCGAACGTTCACCTTGATTCCAAGCTTCTTGCATTCGTCGCTTATGATTTGCGCGATGTCGTTTGAAGTGTTGGCGCTAGAGGCAATGGTCAAGTCAAATTCCACGGGCCTTTTTTTGTCGTCCAGCATCGTTCCGCTTGAATCGCGCGAAAAGCCGATTTTGTTCAAAAGCGTCTCGGCTTTCTTTTGGTCAAATTTATATTCAAGCTGAATGTCTGGATTGTAAAAAGGATTTCCGTCCGGAAAAAAATCGTACTTGGGAGAAGCCAAGCCGCGGTAAGTTTGGGCGATGATTCTGTCGCGGTTTAAAAGGCAGCTCATCGCTTGGCGGAATTCCTTTTTGCAAAACCATTCGTAAAAAACTTCGCCCTTGTTTTTTGGATTTTGGTTGAAGGACCAAAGCTGCGCGCCCACGCTTCCTTCCGCGTTAAAGACGGTGTAGTCGTTTCCTTGGGAGCGAATCACGTCGCCAAGATTTTCGGGCGTGGGCGAATATGTTTCCAATTTGCCTTGGGTGAACAAAAGGTAGGAAGTGTTTTGGTCGCCAACGATTTGCATCGACATTTGTTCTGGATACGGAATCGACTTTCCGCTTGAATCTTTTTTCCAATAATTTTTGTTTCGCCTAAAGACCAAGCGCTGGCCGGGCGAATAGCTTTCTATCAACCACTTTCCCATCGACGGAATTGTCTGAACGTCGGCGTTGATTCCAAAAAGATTTTTCACGCCCTCGACCCCGCCCTCTTCCTTGGCCTTTTTGTAAAGCCAGCAAGGCTTGAAGGAATCGTTTGTGGCAAGCAAGGGATCCGCGACGATTCTTGGAAAAACAAAGTCAAAATTTTTATCGTCGATTTTCACGGCTTTGATTCTCGCGCTGGAACCGTCCCGCATCGTTACGAACTGGCCTGAATACGCCGAACTCTGAAAGCGCTCGTCTCCCGAAACTTCGTCGTACCACCAAACGATGTCGTCGCTTGTGACAGGAATTTTTTTGTCGGAATTTATGAAAGACCAGTAAAGGCCGTCGCGCAAGCGTACGTGAACAATAAGGACGTCTTTTTCCTTGTCAGTTTCTATTTCAAAAAAAGCGCAATTAGGAACCCATTCCCTTTTTGAAAAGTCGTATTCAAAAAGCCAGTCGCTGGTCAAATCCATAATGCCCGCGCTTTGGCCGTCGCGCTCGGCAACGAAAATGTTGAATGTCTTTGGGTCGGCCGAACAAGTTTCGTTCCACACGCCGCCTACTTGCCCCGGAATGAATTCCTGGCCCTTGTAGGGCTTTGATTTTGTTGAAGTGAAAAATTCGCGCGACGATTTTTCCCGAGCCTCTTGGATTTCTTCCAGAGTCATTTCAGGAACTTTTTTACAGGAAGAAATCAAGGCGGCGCAAATTAAAGCGCAAATCGCGGCGGACAATTTTTTTTTCTTCAAACAAAAGCTCATCAAGTCACAAACCAGCGCGAAGGCATTTTCGCATTACATTTTTTCCAAGAAAGGAACCAAAACCAAATCCATCGCTTCTTTCATAACGTCAAGGGTTGACTGAGCCAAGTAAAGGCGGGCGCCGGCCAATTCCTTTGATTCTGCGGAAATAATCGGGCAGTTTTGGTAGAACTTGCTGAAAAGCTTTGCCGTGTCGTACAAGAAAGAAGCGACAAGGCTTGGATCCAAATTGGCCGCGGCCTTTGAAACAGTTTCGGGGAAGGACCCCAACTGCTTTACAAGCTCCCATTCGTCGCCGCTTGTCAAAAGGGCGCAAGAGGCTTCGCTTGAATCAGGAAGCAAGCCGCTTCCCTTTGCCTTTCCCAAAATCGAAGAGATGCGGGCGCACATGTACTGCAAGTAAGGGCCTGTGTTTCCGTTGAACGAAAGGGATTCCTCTGGATTAAAGAGCATGTCCTTAATCGGAGTGGCCTGAAGCATATAGTAGTGAACGGCGGCGAGCGCCACTTTTTCGGCAACCGCGTCCGGGTCGTCAAGCTCTTTGTCGCGGCCCTTTTCCTTTATTTCTTTTAGAGCGTCGGCGTGGAGTTTGTCCAACAAATCGTCGGCGTCAACAACAGTTCCTTCGCGGCTTTTCATTCTTCCGCTGGGAAGGTTGACCAAACCGTAGCTTAAGTGGAAAAGTTTTTGCGCCCAGTCAAAGCCGAGTTTTTTTAGAATGTAGAACAAAACCTTAAAGTGAAAGTTCTGCTCGCTGGCCACGACGTAAACCATTTGATTGAAGGGCCAGTCCTTGTGACGGCTGATGGCGGTTCCGATGTCTTGAGTGATGTAAACGGAAGTTCCGTCCGAGCGAAGCAAAACTTTTTCGTGGTCTTCGCCGTCCTTTCCCTTTCCAACCGCTTCGGTAACGTCAACGCGAGTAGAGCCGTCGGCGGCCTTGAAAAAGATTCCCTTTTCGAGGCCCTTTTGAATCTCGTCCTTTCCCTTAAGGTAAGTTTCGCTTTCAAAATAAAGCTTGTCAAAAGAAACGCCTGTGCGCTCGTAAGTTTCTTGAACGCCCTTTAAAGTCCAGTCGTTCATTTTTTGCCAAAGGGCGCGAACGTCCTTGTCGCCCGCCTCCCACTGGACGAGCATGTCTTCCGCGGCTTGGGCGGCTTCGGGATGGGCGGTCTCGGGCTTGTCTTTTTCGCCCTTTAGGTATTTGTCAAATTCAACGTAGCAGTTTCCAACAAAATGGTCGCCCTTGATTCCCAAAGATTCCGGGGTGTCGCCTTTTTTTTCGTGGAAGAGCTGGTAGGCCAGCATGCTCTTGCAAATGTGAACGCCGCGGTTGTTGATGATGTTCACCTTGTAAACGTCGGCGCCGGCTTTTTTTAGAATGCGGCTTACGCTTTCTCCAAGCGCGTCGTTTCTAACGTGTCCAAGGTGAAGGGGCTTGTTCGTGTTTGGCGAAGAAAATTCCACCATGACGCGGCGGCCTTCAAGGGGCTTTTTTCCGTCGGAAGAAAAAGAGCCGTAATCATTTTTCTGTTCGGAAATTTTGTTCAATATGGAATAAGTTTCGTTTCCCTTGTTCAACTTAAAATTGATGTAAGGGCCAAGATTCAAGATTTCGCCAAGGTCCGAGACTTTCACGCCCGCGATTTCCTGGCTT
>JAILDQ010000084.1 GCA_024689365.1 Treponema sp.
CCTGCAAGCTTGGCTGGGCGGCCGCCGGAAACGAAAGAATAAAAAGGAATAAAAATAAAAGTTTTCTAAAGGAAAGCTTCAACATTTTTAAAAAGTTCCTCTTTGCAAAATCGCCTCAACCTTGTCGGTCAAAGCCTTTGGACAAACAAAGCAAGTTTGGCCTTCCGGCATTTTAACGGCCATTTGCGTGGTTTCGGCTTTTGTTACAAGGGCACCGTTCGGATCAAAAATTTCGTACTTGATTTTTATTCGGTTTTCCCATTCAAGCAAGGTGGCTTTTACAGTGGCTGTCTGGCCAAAAAGCAGGGAGCGAATGTATTTTACGTTGAGCGTTGTTACAGGAAAAACGTAATTTGTGGCGCGCATTTGATTGTAGCCGTAACCGATTTTGTCCAACAAGTCGCAGCGAGCCACTTCCAAAAATTTTATGTAATTTGCGTGGTAGACAACATCCATGCTGTCAACGTCGTAGAACTCAACGCGGATTTTTGATTCTGAACTAATTTGCATTTTCTTCTCCGTTTGGAAACATCCAAAAATCAAAAAAGTTATACCATTGGAAAGGGAATCTTTTTACAAAAGCTTCCAGGCTGCAAGCGTATTCATCAAGCAAAGCGTTCATTCGATTGTCTCTCAAGGAACGTTTTCCGCCGACTTCAGTTTTTGACTTTTGCACGAACATCTCAAAATCCCGACGCAAGCGCAGGGCGTTTTTCCTAAAGCCCCAAACGAAATATGTAGGCGCGGCCACAAGGTCAACCAAGAAAAAGGCCCCGTAAGAAAAAGGCGCTTTTTTACCCAAAAAATCATGGGAAAGAACGCGCTCTTTTTTGTTTTTGCTCAAACGGTCGCCGGCGCAAACCACAAGGCCGCCCTGTTCTATCGTGTCTTGAATTTGTTCAATTGTGGCCGGTGTTATGTCGTTCACGTTTATGGTGTTCAAAAAGTAATTGCCGCTTATTTCGGTCATGGCCTTTGAAAAATTTGAGGAAACGTCGCGGTCTGACAAAACGGCTATTGGGATTCTTCTCTTAATTCCAATTTCATTTTTGTTCGCAAGGGACCTCAAGGCTTCAGCGTCTCCCAAGTGGGAAACAATGATAAAAGCGCCCTTGCCTTGATTCAATTGGTCAATTAAATTTTGCGCGTCGTCGTCGTTAAAGTGAATGTTTTCAAATGGAATTGGATTTGTCCAGCAATCGATTTTTTCCACAACCGTAAGGGCAAAGGCCGCCACCTGCCTAAAAGGCCTTATTATTTTAAATGAAGGATCATAGGCCTTTAAAACTTTTTGGTAGCGAATGCTTTCGCGGCGGCAGCGTTTGTCAAAGATAAAAAAATATACTGTGGCGCCATAAGCGATTAATGTCACAAGCCAACGAGGAAAATGCTTTAAGCACCAAAAAGTCAAACGGTATGGTCTGGGTGAAGTAGTCGCCTCCTTTTCGCCAAACCATTCTTTTCCTGCCTTGTTTTTCTTCATTGTCCTTCTTCTTGCCTGGAATTTTCTTGCGGCGAATTTTGCTTTCGTCTTTTTATTTGGCGGGCCTTGAGCCAAGGGTATCTAAGCCACATTCCTATCGTAAGTCTTGTGAACATAAATGAAATGTGAATGTTGTCCCGCACCACTCTAAAGTTTGACTTTCCGCCAACAGGATACGTTACCCGAACCGCTTTGTATATTACAGGAACGCCAGCCCAAATCAGTCGAATTAAAATTTCGGCGTCAAATCCCATATGGGAATCAATCCACGCGCGCGTGCAAATTTTATAGAAAGGCTCTACCGGATAAATTCTGTAGCCGCACATAGAGTCTTTCACTTTTTCAAAAGCCAAAAATTCCGTGTAGCCATTGCTGATTTTTTTTGCCTTCGCGCGAGCGGCTGGCAAGGAAGCGTCAAATTCCGGATAGCCGCAAATCAAGGCTTCTGGATGAGATTTTGACTCTTCCAAAAAATTTGCGCAAGTTGACTGCGTGTCGTGCTGGCCGTCCGCGTCAATTTGAAACAAATGAGTGATTCCCATTTTATGGGCTTCTTTTACCGCCTTGCAAATGGAATAGCCTTTTCCGCGGTTTCTTTTGTTTGTGATTACTGTTACGCTTTTATAATTCTGCGAAACAAGGCTGATGTATTTTTTATTTTCCTCGTCGTTTCCGTCGTCAACAACAAGTATGGGAAGCTTGTATTGTTCCAATGCCGAAACAACGTTTTCGAGCGTGTTTCCGTGATTGTAAACAGGAATTACAAAAGCTTGCTTCATTGGCAGCTATTCTCCAAGAGCGAAATTTCCGCTTGAAAAACTTTTGCTTTCATCGCAAGTAGTCAATTTATACGCCAAGGACTTCTTTTCAGAATTGTATTTTACGTTCAAACGAACTGTGTAGCCTGGAAAAATCGGGGCGCCAAATTTAATTCTTTTAGCGGAAACGGCAAATCCCTTGTCGCCCAAGTATTTTTTTGCAAAATGCATCATCAAGTCTATTTGCCCTACGGCCGGAAGCAAATGAATTTCTGGAAAATGTCCGTCAAAAAAATCGCATTCCTCAGAAAGCGTGAATTCAAGAATAAACGAGTCGTCCGTCTTGCTGATTAAAGTCTCAGGAGCGATTTTGTGGTCTTCTAAGTACATTCTTATATTTTATTATTTTTTCCCAATATATTCAATAGATAGGGGAAATTGGGATTTAGCGCTCTTTGCGGCGCTCGGAATAGCCTCGGATTGTAATCGTGTTTGTAACTCGTCGCAAAATTTCTTGCGCGATTTCTTCCGAAGAATCTTGGACGGCTTTTTTTACGGATTCGTTAATGGCAAGCTTAAGCTCTTTGTCAATCGCAAAGTCTAAGTCTGGTTCATTGTATATTTCGGCTGGCTTTTTATTAAAAAGATTGCATAGACTGGCCAATATTTCATCGCTTATGCCTGTTTTTCCGCCTTCAATGTTTGCAATATGCGATGTCGAAAAACCCAGCTTTTCGGCAAGGGCTTCTTGCGTAAGTCCAGCCTCTTCCCTAAAACGTCTAATGTTTTTGGCTACAGCTTTTCTTATACTTTGTATATTGGTCATATATTCAGTGTAAAACAACAAGTTGTTATTATGAATAGATTATAACACTAACAGCATATACTTTTATAAAAATCGATTTTTCCAAAAAAAAGACCCCGAAACTAGTTCGGGGTGACATGCTATTGTTTTTGGCAACCGCCTTTTTGCATTGCGGCAAGCGTTTTGCTTTGAAACGGGGCTTTAGATTCGCTTGAAAATCAAGGAAGTGTTCACTCCGCCAAAAGCAAAGTTGTTTGACATTACGATGTCAGTCTGAATCTCACGGCCGTTTCCCATGATGTAGTCAAGCTTTCCGCATTCAGGATCAAGGTTTTCCTTGGTCAAATTCAATGTCGGATGGAACCAGCCTTCCCTCATCATATTGATTGTTACCCAAGCCTCAAGAGTTCCGCAGGCGCCGAGCGTGTGGCCTGTGTAGCTCTTTGTCGAGCTGATTGGAACGGCGCGTTTGAACACGCCTTCTGTGGCTGTTGTTTCTGCAACGTCTCCGTGGCCAGTCGCGGTTCCGTGCGCGTTGACATAACCAATTTGGTCTGGGCTGATTCCAGCGTCTTCGATTGCCAAAGAGATGGCTTTTCCCATTGTGTTCGGCTGGGGAGTTGTAATGTGCTCGCCGTCCTGGTTTGTTCCAAAGCCGATGATTTCGGCGTAGATTGTCGCGCCGCGAGCCTTGGCATGCTCGTACTCTTCAAGAATAAGAGTTCCTGCGCCTTCTCCGATTACCAAACCGTCGCGGTCCTTGCTAAAGGGGCTTGGGCTTGTTTTTGGAGCGTCGTTCTTTACGCTGGCCGCGAACAAGGTGTCAAAAATGTCAGAGTCTGCGGGACTCAATTCTTCGGCGCCGCCGGCAACCATCATATCTTGGAAACCGTAAGCGATTTGTTCGTAAGAGTAGCCGATTGATTGGCTTCCCGAAGTGCAAGCCGTGTTTGTAGTGATGATGCGGCCGCGAATCTGGAAGTAAACGCTAAGGTTTGAAGCGGCTGTTTGAGGCATCGCGCGAACGTATGTGGTTGCGTTCATTTTTGAGCAGTCGTCGTTGGCGAGCATGTGGCAGAATTCCATGTTGGCGTCCATGCTTCCCATGCAAGAACCGTAAGAAATTCCAGTCCTTCCGTTGTGAATCTCTTCGGCGACATTTCCGTCAGCGTCAATCAAGCCGGCCATGCGCAAGGCGTCGTCAGTGGCCTGAAGCGCCAATCT
Organism: Treponema sp.; assembly: GCA_024689365.1. Taxonomy (GTDB): domain Bacteria; phylum Spirochaetota; class Spirochaetia; order Treponematales; family Treponemataceae; genus Treponema_D. Next base: position 4,271 of record JAILDQ010000084.1, read on the forward strand.
TGAAACGCGGCCCATTGAGCGAGTCTTTTTGCGGTCATACTTGCGCAAGGCTTTTGTGTAAGGAGCGGCCAAGCGAGTGTTCATTCCAACGCCGTATCGGTCCCAATCGTCCATGCGGACAACGCAGTTTTCCAAGCCTTTTAGCGTGGTCAAAATCTCAGGCCAAGTGTCTCCGAGCGAAGAGCAAATTCCTGCTCCAGTAATTACAACTCGTCTTTTATTCATTTTAGATTATTCCTCCATTTACGTTGATTACTTGTCTTGTTATGTAGCTGGCTCCCTCTGATAGAAGGAACACGGCCGCGCTCGCGATTTCTTCCGGCTTTCCCGCGCGCTGCATCGGAATTGTCGGCAAAATCATGTCGAGCGGAGCGTCCTTAATCATTTCAGTTTCGATTACGCCAGGCGCTATGCAGTTTACCGTAATCTTTCTTTTTGCCAATTCAACAGCGAGCGCTTTTGTGGCGCCGATAATTCCTGCCTTAGAGGCGCTGTAGTTTACTTGGCCGCGGTTTCCCATAACGCCGCTTACAGAAGCGATTGTAATTATGCGGCCTTTCTTTTGGCGGCACATAGGCATTACGAGCGGCTGAATCACATTGTAAAAGCCGTCAAGGTTTGTATGGATTACGGCATCCCAGCTTTCGGCGCTCATTCCAGGGAAAGCGGCGTCGCGGCAAATTCCGGCGTTCTGCACGATTCCCCAAAAAGCTCCGTTGGCTTCTGTCCAAGCGTTGAGCTTTGCCTCGCAATCCGCGCGGTCGCTCAAGTTGAATTGAATCAACTCTCCGTTTCCGCCTTGGGCTTTGATTTGTTCAAGGACGGCCTGGGCCTTTTCTTGTCCATGATTATAGTGGGCCACAACATAATAGCCTTCTTTTGCGGCGGCCAAAGCAATCGCGGCGCCGATTCCGCCAGAGGCTCCTGTGACCAAAACTTTCTTTCCAGAATTTTCTTCGTTCATAAGCATTTAACTCCTTAACAATACGGCTGTTTGCGCAAGCTTGGTTGCGAGCGCAAATGTTGCCGCTTATGCGGCTATCTAACATCTTAGGCGCGGCATCGTTTTCTTTGCCGCTACTAGTGCGTGTATAAAATTTTCAAATCGTCGGTTTCCATAACCGTTACAATCGTCGTAATGACAGGCTCGTTCGGGCATTCGCTGTAAAAGGCCTCGCCGCTGTAAGTCATTATGTCTTGCATCTCGTCAACCTTTTTAATCTTTACATGAACGCTTGTTCCCGCCTTAAAGAATGGAACCTTTGAAGAATAATTTAAAAGGCTCAACAAAAATCCCGGGCGAGGAGGCTTGCCGATTTCGTAACCTGTGACGCCGCTCAAAGCGCTGATGCTTTGGGCTATCATTTCAAAAGCCACGTACGAAGGGACTCCGTCAATCTCTTTATCATAAAAGATATGGTCTTTTGATACAAGTGATTCGCTTTCCAAAGTTCGAGCCTCTGTGTCATGCTGGGTCAAGCGGTCAAGCAAAAACATTTTGCTTTTGTGCGGAACCAATTTTATCAACTGCTCTGACGGAACAAGTTGAGGCAATGTGTAAAGTTTCTCAGCCATTTGCTTTTCCTATTATTAAACTTACGTTGCATCCGCCAAAGCCAAAAGAGTTTGACATGCACACGTTTATCTTTCTGTCTATTGTAGTGTCATTTTGAACAAAATTCAACTTGGGCAAGTCTGAATCCGCTTCTCCGTCATAAAGATGAAGGGGCAGCTTTGCCTGTCCGATTTCTTTTTTCTCATTTTTCACGATGGAACAGCAGCAAGCCGCCAATTCTATCGCGCTTGAGGCGCCCAAAGCGTGGCCTGTCATCGGCTTTGTGGAACTAACGGGAATTTTGTCGCAAAGGCTTCCAAACAATCGCGCGGTCGCCTTGGCTTCCATTGAATCATTCAGCTTGGTTCCTGTTCCGTGCAAGTTGACGTAATCAATTTGTTCCGCCTTAAGGCCGGAATTTTTTAAAGCCTCTTTCATCGCAGACAAGGCTCCGCTTCCGTCCGCCAAAGGAGCGGTCATATGACTTGCGTCCGCGCTTTCGCCATAGCCCAAAAGCTGGACTTGCGATTTTTCCTTTGACAATACAAAAAAAGCGGCCCCCTCGCCTATCGTAATTCCTGAACGATTTTTGCTAAAGGGATTTGTCTTTCGCTCGCTTACGGCCTCCAAAGAGTCAAAGCCAAGCAAAACGGTGTCGCTGGCAACGTCAACTCCGCCAACTATTGCTGCGTCAACGATTCCCGCCTCTATCATTTGGGCCGCCTTTATAATCGCGCTTCCGCTTGAAGAACACGCGGTTGCAAAAACATAAGAGGGGCCTTTCAAGCCAAACTTTTCTTTTGCGTAAGTGGCAGGATAATCGGCGCTTTGAATTTCCAACGAATAGTTTTTGGGAAAGGCGCCTTTTTCAAAATACTCGCGGTGGCCGGCAACAGAAAATTCAGAACCGTTGTCGCAACAGCCGACGCAAACCGCGATTCTGTCGGCGCCAAATTTATTTTTTGCTTCTTGAATTTCCTTTTCGATTTGAGCCAGCGCCAAGTCTTCGATTTGAATCACCCTCATGTCGTAACGGGCGGACGTTTTCTTGAGCGCTCCGTCGGCAATCTTCGCCGCGTAAAATTCGCGCCCGGAATGAGTCTTGACTTTAACCAGCCCGTCCTGGTTTCCCGTAGTGAGCGCCGTCCAAAAATCGTCCGCGTTCAATCCAGCCGCGCAAGCGATTCCAGGCTTGGACAAAAAGAGCTTTTCTTTCACGTTTGAATTATATCCAATATAGAAGAAATAGTCAAATTGCGGTATAATTTGCGCGATGGACTTTTACGAACTTGATTCCTTTATAAAACTAGCGGAAACCCTCAACTTTTCCAAAGCGGCGGACTTGCGAAACATGAGCCCTTCCGCGCTAAGCCGAATGATTTCGCGTTTGGAAGAGGAAACTGGCGTTCCGCTTTTGGACAGGGACAATAGAAAGGTTCTTTTGACCGAACAAGGAAAAAAATTTTTGGCCTTCGCGCGAGAGGCTTCCAACAAAAAGCGGGATTTGCTGCAGGAATTTTCGCAAGGAAAAGACACAGTTGGCGGCGACCTAAAAGTTTACGCCAGCGTCACAGCCTGCTACACGGTGCTTCCGCCATTTATAAAAGAACTTTCAAAAAGCTATCCTGGAATTCATTTGTCGGTGGAAACAGGCGGAGAATCGGGCGCCTTTAACGCGGTAAAAGAAGGCCGCGTTCATTTGGCGGTCGCGGCGATTCCAGAAGAAGGAAACGCGGCCATTGAATCAACTTCCGTTATCAAAACGCCTTTGATTTACGCGGCCAGCGCGGACGGACCTTGGACAAAACTTTACGGCTCGCCGCAAGACATTCTTTCAAGCGCGCCCCTGGTTCTTCCAAAAACAGGCTTGGCAAGAAAACGATTTGACAAATGGATCAAGTCCCGCAACGTAAAGCCAAAAATCGCCGCCGAAACTGAAGGAAACGAAGCGCTTTTGGCAATCGCCCAATTGGGCTTGGGAATCGCCTTGGTTCCAAGAATAGTTTTGGAGAACGGTCCTTACAAAGGAAAGTTTGTAATCCACGAGGCTGGAAACGCGCTTGGCTATTACGACGTCGGCTTTATCCGCAAAAAAGAAATTTCAGGAACGAAAAGCGAGCGCAAAATCATGCAAGCGGTCAACGAGATACTAAACAGCTTTTCTGACAATTTATAAAAAAACGAAAACTTGACAAAAGTGATGGGGGGGAGATAAAATAGAAAGAAATAGGAGATTGCTATGAAGAAAATTACTGTTGTTTTAGCGGCGCTTGCCGTTTCGAGCGCCTTGTGCCTTGGACTTTTTATTTCTTGCGGCGCTGGCGAGGACAATTCTCAAGTTGTCGCGGCTTATATGGAAGCCGCCAGAATACAGAGGGAAGCTG
>JAILDQ010000111.1 GCA_024689365.1 Treponema sp.
TCCCTTGCGGATAAATACGAAAACGACTCTTTTTTGAACGACGACCCCAGCCGTTTTTTGCGCTTTTATTCCGAACCAAAAGAAGCGGAACTTTTGTCTTTTGTCGTTTCGCAATTGTCTTTTGGCCAGCGTGAGCAATTCATAGGAAAAATCGGCTTGATGCTTGAAGCGCTTGACGGCCAAAACAATAAAAATTCTAGCAAGCCCAAAAACAGCCGCGCCAAATTTTCAGATTGGCTTATAAGCGGCGCCTACAAAAGTTTTTTCCCTAAGAGCCAAAAAAAATTCTACCGCTTTTTTTCTTACGCCGACATGAACGCTTTGTGCGGCCGCCTTGCGAAAATAATTCAAGAGAATGGTTCGCTGGGCGCGGCTGTCCGCGCTCGCTTTATTGCCGAGGAAAAAAGCATTCCTGAATTGCGCCTTGTGACGGCCCTCATAAGCCTTTTTCCAGGCGTAAAATGCGTTTCCCAAAATCCCAAGGGCGCCTGCAAAAAATTGCACATGTTCTTGCGCTGGATGGTTCGCCAAAATTCCCCGGTCGATTTGGGCTTGTGGAAGTGGGCAAGTCCTGCCGATTTGCTCATTCCCTTGGACACGCACGTTTTGCAAGAAAGCGCGCGGCTGGGCTTGATTGCGCCAAACGCCGCCGCTTCCGCAAAAACCGCGATAGAATTGACCAAAAAAATGGCGCAAGTCTTTCCAGGCGACCCGGCGCGGGCCGATTACGCGCTTTTTGGCCTGGGCGTGGATAAAGAAACATAATGTCGTATATTTGTAATTTTATTCGGGGTAGAAAATTTATGAAAAAATTGATATTATATCGTGAGTTTGGAGGTAATACTTGAACTGCATAGAAATATGCGCGGGTGCGGGCGGACAAGCGTTAGGTTTGGAAGAAGCCGGTTTTGAGCACGTTGCTTTAGTTGAATATGAAAGCGACTACTGCAAAACATTGAAGCAAAACCGTCCAAATTGGAATGTTGTTTGCGCGGATGTAAAAGATTTCTCAGGCTTAGAATATGCAGGTTCTATAGATTTGCTTGCAGGCGGTGTCCCATGTCCTCCGTTCTCCGTTGCAGGAAAACAACTTGGAAAATCAGACGAAAGGGACTTGTTTCCAGAGGCATTACGGCTTATAAATGAGATAAAGCCAAAAGCTGTTATGTTGGAAAATGTAAAAGGCTTTTTAGATCCAAAATTCAATGAATATAGAACATCAATTTTGAATGCCATAGAAAAACTTGATTACAAAGTTCAAATAAAATTATTAAATGCTTCTGATTATGGAGTTCCACAGTTACGTCCTAGAATAGTAATAGTTGGAATACGAAATGACATAAAATGTGATTTTCATTATCCGTTACCATATAAAAAAAAGAATATCACTGTTGGAGAGGCTCTCTCTGATTTAATAAAAAAGAATGGATGGAAAAAAGCGGACTCTTGGATAAAAAAGGCTAACACAATCGCTCCTACAATTGTCGGAGGCTCAAAAAAACACGGAGGGCCAGATTTGGGGCCTGTCCGAGCGCGAAGAGCGTGGGCGGCATTGGGCGTTGACGGATTGGGTATAGCAAATGAAGCTCCTGCTGAAGATTTTGAAGGAATGCCTAGGCTTACACCAAGAATGATAGCAAGAATTCAAGGTTTTCCAGATCAATGGACTTTTGGAACAAAAAAAACTGCTGCTTGCAGAATGATAGGAAATGCCTTTCCACCGCCAGTTGCAAAAGCGGTAGGAGAAGAGATAAAGAAGGTATTAGAAAATGAAGTCACTACTGGCGAACGAGAGAAAAAAGTATCATAAAGCTTTATTGGAAAATGGTGTACTTACTATTGATAATGGCGGGATTCCAAGCAACGCGGATAAATCCTCAAAATTGTCAGTCTCTATTGCCACCGGTATTGCAAAAGCTCTTATGGCTGAAACTGCTGAAAAAGCTGTAGGACAAACTTCCGGGGCGATTTTTGAACAGATCAACATGGATTTTTTGTCGAACACTTTTCCGAAGTTACAAGATTTGCGGCCAGGAATATGGCGCATAGTAAAATTGGGAAATAGAAATTCTATTAAAACCAGCAGTTTTGCCCAATACGAGCATTTGGAATATTTGAGCAAATTGACGGAAAATGACGCAAAACTTGCTGCCAGCATGGGTAATGATTATATGGTCGCTCCGGATGTTGTAATTTATAGAGAAACTGTAGAAGATTCTGAAATAAACAAAACGCAAATAATTGTTGATGATGAAATTGCAAAGATGGCTTATATCCGAAAAAAGAATGGCGGGCTTCCTATTCTTCATGCTTCAATTTCAGCAAAGTGGACAATGAGAAGTGACCGAGCTCAAAACAGCAGGACTGAGGCATTGGGATTGATTCGTAACAGAAAGGGAAATCTTCCGCATATTGTTGTTGTTACCGGCGAGCCTATGCCTGCTCGGTTGGCTTCATTGGCTCTTGGAACTGGTGACATAGACTGCATGTATCATTTTGCTTTATATGAATTAATTGACGCTGTAAAAGCAACTGGCGCTGAAGATTCTATAGAACTCTTGGATGTTTTGGTCCAAGGAAAAAGACTTAAAGATATAAGCGATTTACCTTTAGACCTAGCGGTGTAGGTCAACAAATTTAATTGCAGAATTTGTGTCAAAATGACGCGCTTATAAGAAAATATTGACGCGCTGATTGGATTTTTTGACACATTTTTGGCCCGCAAATTGAGGTCTTGCATTCATTTTTTCGTCATTGGCTCCAGTTCCGCTAGCAAAACACATTGATTTGCCGCGTTTTTTTGTTTTGTATCCAGTTTATTTTAAAATTTTTCGTTTTTACGCCATTACACGTGTTTTTTTTCTCAAATTCCATAAAAGAAGCGAAAAGTTGGCGCGGATTCTGCTAATTATATACTGAAGCCTTGAGGCTTCTAAAACTAAATTAAAAACGCGGCCGCCTGTAACGGCGCGAAGGAGTTTATTATGAACGAACTTTCACTTTTCAATTCACTTTTTGACAACGCGTTTGACTGCGGAATGCCGGATTTGACATGGAAAA
>JAILDQ010000125.1 GCA_024689365.1 Treponema sp.
CTGCATGCCTTGTTCAAGGCCCATCTTTTGATAGTGTTCCATCGTCGAGTTGTAGTCGCGGCGCGCGATGTCGATTGAATTTTGACGGAACCAGTTGGCGTCTTCCTCGCTCATTCTTTGCGCTATTCTGTCTGCTTCCATAATTCCTTCTTCGCTTTTGGCGATTTTGCTTATATATTCCGTCTTGCTTTGGTCGTCGGCATACGAAAAATACAAGCCCCATTTTTGAATAGGCGTAAGCTGTTCGACGGGAGTTCCAAAAAGTTTTTTGATTTCCAGCAGGTCGATGAAAATCACGTTAAGCCGTTCAGCAAGCTCCGATCCAGTTTGACTTTTCATAGTATAGCGCGAAACTTGGTTTTTGTCATCTCTTGAACAATGGAAGTTCAGCACTGAAATTTGGTAGACTTTCTTTGCCTCATAGTTGCCGCCTTTTTTTACATTGTTGTTCAAAAGGCGGGCGGCTTGTATTTCAGCCCTGGCCTTAAAGTCATACTCCCGGTCGCGGCCTTGAATTTCAATGTCGGCCTTTTCCCCGTCATCAAACGTCACGGCCACGTCAAAGGACATTTGCATCTGGCTGGGCGTGTCAACCGGCGGCTCGTTTGGGTCAAGCTTTAGGCTTTTGATTTTTCTTTCAATCGCCGCTGAGATAAAAGACTGAAGGGCCGCGTCGGATTCCTTCGTGCCCTGCGTGAACAAAGCCTTAAAATTAACGTCAAGGCGGGGATTTAGAATTGCTGTTGGCGACGGCCTTAAGCTTTTCCTTTTTTCTACCATAAGGTACCTCCTAAAAAAAACGCCGCTTGCGTAGCGGCGAAAAGTTTTCTTACCTATAAGATAGAAATTTTTATTAAGAATTTACGCTTTACCGCGAAAAATCGCGTTTTTTTTGTCATCCTAACACGCCCATCGCGGAAAGAATAATGCTTGCGCTGACTGTGCAAGCTGTTTCTGTCCTCATGATTCTTTGTCCCATTCCTAGGCGGGTAAAGGCGCGTTCTTCAAGCAATGAGCGTTCGGAGGGGGACCAGCCGCGCTCGCTTCCGATTGCGGCGATGGCAAGTTGGTTGGCGGGCGGGTTTTTCTTTAGCCAGTCAACAAGGTTGTCTTTTGGCTCAACGTTGTCCAAGGCCAGGAGCAAGGGCCGCGCTTTTTGGTCTTGAAAAGATTTTTCGGGCGCGGCGCTTTTTAGGCTTGCGACCGTTCCGTCTTTTGCGGTCTCAGCGTCAAGGGCGTCTAGGCATTCCTTTAGGCTTTTGTGGACGTAGACTTTTGGGATGTGGGTGCTTCCGGCTTGAACGCTTCCGTCCAAGAGCATTTTGTAAACTTCTTTTGGGTCGCTTAGGCTTGCCTTTAGGTAGGATTTTTCGCCAAGCTCGGTTCCGCATAAACGGACGCTGGCAACGCCCAAAGCCGCCATGTCGCGAAGGAGGCGCTTTAATTGAATCGGCCGCGGAAATCCAATAATCATGTGCAGGGGGAACAAGGGCTTTCCGTCGGATTCCGGGGCAAAGTCAAAGTAAATGTCGCCCTCATTGTCGCCGCTTCCGATTTTTGTGATGGTCGCAGTTCCCGCAGGGCCTTCGATAATTCCCGCGGCAAAGGAATCGCCCTGTCCTTTATGCAAAATCTTTTTTATGTGGACGGCCCGCTCGTCGCCAGCCTTCAAGGGCTTTGAAATTTCTTCCTCAGTAAAAAGACAAATGTTCATTTGTAATAGAATATAATTTTTTGAAAATGGAATCAAGGCGTCATCCTGAACTTGATTCAGGATGACAAATGTGAGCAAAATTTGCAAAAGCGCGCTATAATATTCAGCATGAAAAAGAAAATTGACTTGCTGCTTTGCGCCTTGTCTTTTTGCGCTTCGGCCTACGCGCTCACAATGTATTTCCTTTATTTGGGGCCATTGAATTTTTCTTATTTTACCTCGCTTTCAAACCTTTTGATTGTTGTCGTCGCGCTTTGGCGTTTGCTCCTTGCGGCTTTTCAGAAGGACAAGGAATTTGGCGTTTCGTACTATGCCGTAAAATTTGTGGCGGTCTTGGCGATTTTGATAACTTTTTTGGTTTACCTTTTGATTTTGGCTCCCACAAACGCAAACGGCTTTTTTGGCGCCTACAAAAATTATCATTTCGCAAGCCTTTGCGCCCATGTCGTTTCGCCCTTGCTTATTTTAATCCATTTTTTTGCCTTTGACCCAAAAACGATAGAAAAAAAGCTTCTCGCGCCTTGCTCCTTGGCTTATCCTTTGGCCTACACGATTCCCGCCTTTGGACTTGGCCTCTTGGGCGTTCGCTGGGACCACGATCTTTGCGTTCCCTACAATTTCTTTAACTACAAGGCGGCCTGCGGCTGGTTCGGCTTTGAGCCTGGCCACATGGATTTTACGACAATCGGCGTGGGCGTCTTTTATGTAATCGTCGCCCTTTTGTTGGTTTTCGCGCTTTTTGGCCGTCTTTTGTGGGGACTGAAGCGAAGGGTAGGGAAGTCAGATTAAATTTTCTTCGTTGCGGCGGGAGTATAATATTCTGCGAACTTCCATAACGTCATCAATCACCACATACCATACTGTGTAATTGCCAACATTTATTCTGCGATAAGGTTGTTTGCGATTTTTTTTAGACGGCCATATTGCGAAAGATTCTGGCGATTCAAGCCTTTCAAGAATGGCCGACTCTATTTTTTTGAGAGTGTTTTCCGCAGCTATAGGATTTTTTAAATTTTCTTGGATATAATTTATTATTTCCAACAAATCTTCTTTTGCGATTGGAAGATAACGGAGAGTGTATTTCTTCATTATTTGACTCTTATTTTTGAATGAAGGTCAGAAAAAACTTCTTCATGCGAAAGGCGAATATTGGAAGATGATGCCTGCAAATCAGCTTCGTCCAAGCGTTCTTCTATGTTTTCCGTTAAACTTTCATACATGTCCAGGCTCATTACAACCATAGCCCCGTATCCGTTTTTTGTAAGAAATACTGGCGATTTATTAGTTGAAACAATATTTTCGATTTCTGAAAATTTATTTCTCAAGTCTGAAACAGGTCTAATCTGCAACATAATTTGCCCCCTTTATTATCTTTATTTTATCATTATATTATCAAAATGGCAATAAAGCAAACGAATTTTCAGAAATATTATCAGCAACTTAGTTTCTATAATCACCTAACCAAAAATAAAACTTGACAAATTCGGAAAGTAGGGTTACACTTATTTTGTTGAAAAATCAAACTAACTAAAGGTTGATTTAACCCATTTTAAGAGGAGCTCTTATGAAATTCGGATTCTTTGACGACGA
>JAILDQ010000131.1 GCA_024689365.1 Treponema sp.
GCAAGGCTTTCAGCCGAAAAAGTCACGCAGCAAGCTTGGTCGCGGCCGTTTTCCTTGTAGGGAAAAAGGAGGCAAAGCGCGCTTCTTCCAAACAAGGGGCTTGCGTTCGCGGCGATTGTCTCGCCCGCGCAAGAACGGCGAAGGGCGTCTTGGTTGTCCCTAAAAAATTGCTCTTGAACGCTTTCGTCAATTTCGTTCGAAATGAAAAAGCGGCCGTTTGTCATTTTTATGTCGCTTGAATTGTTGGCGCTCGCGCTGTCGGCGGACAAAACGTAAATCGAGGCGATGTCGGGATTTCGCTCAAAGAAAAAAGACTGGGCTTGCCTTGAGAGCGCGGAATTTCTTCCGCCGGAAACTACGCTGAGCAAGTCCAAAAGCTGGAAAACGTTGGAACGAATTGTGTTGAGGCGCTCTTCAACAGACGAGGCCGAGCGGGAATTGATTGTAAGGTTGTTTTCTTCCGCGGTAAGGCGGGCGTCCTTGCTTTGAAAATAACTGTTCAGAAAAGTGACTGAGCCAAGGGAAACGACCACAATCATTCCGATGATGACCGCAAGGGTCACGCCTATAGGACGTTTTACGCGAATGGATTCTTCGCCTTCGTTCTTTTTTTCTTTCATACTTTTTTTATGCTCTCTAACCTTTTATAGTAACGCAAAAGTTTTTAGGTGTCAACAAAAAGGCCGAACAACCCTCAGTATATAAGAAAAGAAAAGTTATAAAAGCCCGGCCTTCTATGGCGCAAAAATTCATTTTCCGCTAGAATGCTTTTATGAGCCCGGAAGATTTGCAATTCCAAACAGAAATAAAGCGCGAATTTGAATTCATTCACGACAATAAAAAATATCTCATCACTTACGGAAAGGAAGACGGCAAGGATTACATTCAGCTTGCCAGGGAATTTGAAACGGGCGAGCGCTTTCATTCATTCAAGGAAATGATGGCAAAAGCCAAGGTCGGAAACCAATTCTTGCGCGAATACATTCGGAGCCTGTGACGATGAAAGAAGAAAATCCGGCCTTTTTGACCAAGCAAATAATCACTTACATCGGAAACAAACGCGCCCTCTTAAAGGACATTCAAGCGGAAATTGAAGGCGTTCAAAAGGAATTGGGCAAAAAACGCTTGGTCAGCGCCGACCTTTTTTCCGGCTCGGGAATAGTTTCGCGGCTTTTAAAGGCTTCCAGCAAGAAAATTTACGCCAACGATTTGGAGTCCTATTCCTATTTGCTAAACGACTGCTATCTCACGAACGCCAAGGATTTTCCAAAGGCTGAATATGAGGAATGCAGGCAAAGGATATTGCAAGCCGCCGGCAAAAAAAAGATTCCGGGCATAATCTCGCAAAACTACGCCCCGCAAGACGACAAGAACATAAAAAGCGGCGAAAGGGTCTTTTACACCCGACAAAACGCGCTTTTGCTGGACACCTACCGCTTTTTAATAGAAAAAGAATGCCCAAAAGACTTGCAAAAGTTCTTTTTGGCCCCCCTAATCACCGAGGCCTCGGTTCACGTGAACACAAGCGGCGTTTTCAAGGGCTTTTACAAGGACAAAAATACGGGAATCGGCTGCTTTGGCGGCGCCGGAAAAGACGCGCTCAAAAGAATTTTGGGCAAAGTGGAGCTTAAAGAGCCGATCTTCAGCGAATTTGACTGCGAAAGGGAGCTTTTTCAAGAAGATTCCGAGATTTTGAGCTCAAAACTGAGCGGCTTGGACTTGGCCTACCTTGACCCGCCCTACAACCAGCATCCTTACGGCTCAAACTATTTTATGCTGAATTTGATAGTCAAGAACAAAATCGACGCGGAACTTAGCCCCGTAAGCGGAATTGTCCAAAACTGGAACCATTCGCAATTCAACAAGGCAAAGCTCGCGCTGGCTTCATTGGAGAGGATCGTCGCGGCCTTAGACGCGAAATTCATCGTCATCTCCTACAATTCAGAAGGCTTCATCAATTTGCAGCAAATGCAGGGCCTCCTAAAAAAGTACGGAAGCCTAAAAACCGTCCAAATCCCCTACAATGCCTTTCGCGGAAGCCGCAACCTTTCCGGCCGCGACATCCACGTAAGGGAATACCTGTTTGTCCTAAAAAAAACGGCTTATTGACCTAAAAATTTCTTGTAGGCCTTGTAGGTTGTTTCCAAAAGCGTGTCCACGTCTGAATACTGGGCCTTCCAGCCCAAGACCTCGTCGGCGTACTTTGCCGAGGCGACCAAACTTGCCGGGTCTCCAGGGCGGCGCTCGGCGTAATCGGCCTTGATTTCCTTTCCTGTGACGCGGCGGGCGGCGTCAACCATTTCCGTTACAGTCGTGCCCTTCTCGCTTCCAAGGTTAACGGTAAGGCTCTTTTGATTTTTGGCGATGTATTCCAAGGCCTTTACATGGGCGATGGCCAAGTCGGTCACGTGAATGTAGTCGCGGATGCAAGTTCCGTCGCGGGTGTCGTAGTCGTTTCCGAAAATCTTCATTTTTTCGCGCATTCCGCAGGCAACTTCCATAATGATTGGAAGAAGGTTCGCGGGATTCTGTTCAAGGCCGTAAAGGACTCCGTCAACGTCGTAGCCGGCTGCGTTAAAGTAGCGGAGCGCGGCGAATTTTAGGCCGCGAAGCTTTTCGTACCAAGCCATGAACTCTTCAATCTTGAGTTTTGTAAAGCCGTAGTAGTTTTCAGGATTTTTTGGGTGCTTTTCGTCAATCGGCAAATATTGGGGCTCTCCAAAAACCGCCGCGCTCGAAGAGAAAACCATAAGCTTGCAGTTGTGCTCAACGGCCGAATTCAAAATGTTCAAAGTTCCGTTGATGTTGTTGACGGAATATTTTTCCGGCTCAACCATTGATTCGCCAGCCGCCTTAAAGGCCGCCAAGTGGATGAAGGCGTCAAAGCCCCGGGCAAAAGCCTTGTCCAGCTGCTCCTTTATCAAAATGTCGCCGTGAATGAAGCCGTTTTGCTTAAAGAGGTTTTGCCTCAATCCGCTAGAAAGGTTGTCAAAAACAGTAACTTGATGGCCCTGCTTGTTCAATTCCTTAACAACGTGGCTTCCGATATAGCCCGCTCCGCCAATAACCAAAACGTTCATTTTTTTCTCCTTGCGCGGGAAAACCAAGACCGCCCCGCTTTATCCTAGTATACGGCATAATCAATGAAAAAGCAAGCGAAAATGCTCAACCGGTTGCACATTTTTCCGCGCGGAATTAGTTATATGATTTTATAAATGAATTGGAAAGAAATGGAGGGGAAAGCCTTCCCCTCGCTTCAAACCTTCGGTTTTACGCTACCCCTTCTGCGGGGACACCCCGCAACGCCCCGGTCGCGGCGGCGGAATGAATGTTTTTACACTTTTAGCAGAACTCTTCCGCGCTTTCTTGAAAGCTCTGGCTTTGGATAAGTAATAATTTCCAAGCCCATTCCAAGGCTGTCAAGATAATCGATTAAAGTGGAGATTTTCATGTCTTTTCGCTTTTCTATTTTGGAAACAGACGACTGCGTAAAATTGGCCATTTCCGACTGTTTTACATTGCGTTCCTCGCGGAGCTGGGCAAGGCGAATGGCCATAATGTCCTGCTCCGCTTTTATTCGGGCGCGCCGGACAGACTCAGCGGACATTTTGCTTTCCATCTTTTTTATTGCGTCTTTCATTGGTCAACTCCTTTTCATGCCGTTCAATTATCGTTATAGATTCCGCCACCAAATCTTTGTAAAACTTGTCTTGATCTTTTCCCTTTTTGTCTCCGCCAGTCAGCAAAAACGCTTTTCTTTCTGTGTCAAAATAATAGGAAACACGCAAAATATGCTTTTGCGTTTGGTTGCGAAGTTCTTTTAGGTTCTTATACTTTTTTGCCCCATGAAGAACGTCTGCGTACGGACGCGGCAGGTTGGGACCAAATTCCCGAAGCAAAAGAACCCGTTGCAAAACAGCTTCCTTGCAATCTTCGTCCAAAGCCACAAACCAAGCGTCATATTCTTTTGACGAATCCACATCCCACATGGTTATATTATATGCACTAAAGTGAATATTTGTCAAGAAAAAAAAATTGGATTCAATCCTTTCTTTTGTCTTTTGCAACTCGTATTTCAAGCGAATGAAAAAAATAGTTTCTTTTACGAAAACCGCGGCTCCTGGGCACAGCCACGGAAAACGAAAGCGCTTTTCTTAGGAGGGGCTTATTTTATCGGCAAATCTATACCGTAATATGGGATATCTTCATGAAAAGACTTAGCCACTTACGATTGAATTCGTTATCTTTCTCAAACCCCTGTGATTTATCCCAATCGCCTTTATTTACACTAACTTGTTTACCGCTTTGAACCGAGATATCATCATTGGAAATCATGGCTAAACAACATTCTCAAAATACAAATTTTCAGCAAATCTTTCACGTATTAATTTTATAGTTTCTTTATCTTTTTCAACTAATATGCAATTACGGTTTTTATTTAAAGCAGCTATTCCTACAGAACCACTTCCAGCAAACGAATCTAGGATTATTTCATCTTCATAAGTAACATATTCTATAATTTCTTCACATAAGGATACAGGCAATTCACTTTGATGTATTTTTTTATTAGTTGGCACAGGTTCAATATCAAACATTGCAGGCAGCATTTTTGCTGTTCCACTCATATAATAATTACCTTTTAACAACATACTCTTCTTTGTATCGAATCGCATGTTTCTAGCTTTTCCCTTAGAAAAAATCATCACCTCTTGAGTATTCTTCGCTTTTCTCCCTGTATTACTTACAAACTTTCCTTTTTCCCAAGTAACTTGTGAATAATAAAGAAGTCCTGTTTTCTCCGCATATTCTTTTATTTGATAGAGATATTTATAATTATTCGCATTTTCTGCAGGAAGTATTTCAATAAGAAAACAGCCATCTTTTAATACTCTTGATTTTTCCATAAAGTCATCCAATTCATACCGAAAACAATCATAATTAGAAAATGAACGATTTCCTCCCTTATTAGATTTTGAATCGCTCCAAGGATGATCAGTAATTATACAATCAATAGATTTATCTTTTAGAAACGAAAGGTCACGGCCATCGCCTTCTATTAAAATACAGGTCTGATTTCCCGATATTGTTTTATAAACTCCTTTCGCAATCCTTTGAAATTTTATTCCTAAGTTCTCATATATTCTTGCACGAATTGTTTCATTTGCATTCTCGCTAAAATGAGAATAAGCATCGCTTAAAGAAAAGGAGTCATAAGATTTAAAACATGAAAAAATACGATCTGCTAATTTTGCCATTGCTATAAAATCTCCTTGCATATAATTTTGTTTTGAGAAAAACCATACTCATATATCCAAGAATTATTTTTTAATAATGTTTCTAATGCAATGTCTTTTGAAAGAGCTTCCTCAAAACCTAATACTTGAAAATTTTCGCATAATGAATTGTTGGGAGATACCGTAATACCTTCGCCTGTATAAAAGATGAATGATTTCATTTTTTGATCATTGATCAAATTTAAAAATAGATCAAGTACTTTTTAAATTTTTCTGTAATGCCCTGGCGTTACAAATTCTATAAAACCTTTATCTCGTAAACATTGTAACTGTTGTCGAATCTTATCTTTGACAAAATTATTTTCACTATGTTTTGCTTTCAACTCGGTTTCAAAAACATACATTTGGTTAAGCGTAAAGTCTTTTGTAGGAATTTTCTCAACACACATTAAAGTATCAAGAAGCCAACCGCGAGATTCAAGGTTTGATGTTTTTAATGATTTTGTCTTTGCATAATTTGCAATTACAGTTTTGTGTTCTATTTCTATTTGATTTTTTACAATAAAAATTTTACCTGAATCAGGTATAGAGGAAATATCAATGTTACAGCCTGTCCAACCGGCTCTGCGTGCGTTAGATCCAAGAGGTTTGCGTTTTAAAATTATCTGAGGCGTAAAAAAATGATTCGGAATTAAAACAAAATTATCAACAGAATAATTCTTATAAGTCATAAAAAAGAAATTTGGATTTCTTAAAGAAGTAATTCTAGAAATCATTGTAGAATATTCACCATCAGTAATTGTTTTGGAAAGTTTTCCAGAATTACTCTCTTTACTTTTCAACTCAAAATCAGAAGAACAGTCTTTACAATAAAAATCACCTGTTGGATGATTGTTTTCATATCGATTTATATATGGCTTTCCGCAAATAGGACAATACAAGTTTCTTTCGACCCAATCTTCTGTGAGAACTCTACTTTTTTGAGAATTGCTATGATAGTTTTCTGCTAATTGTAAATTAAAATTGAATGTCATTTTGCGTTAGGCTATGAAGCACCTGCAAAACAGTCCACCGCAGCAGAGCGAGGAGGATGAGCGATAGCGAAGTGCGGAACAGCCGACGGCTTTAGCAGGAACGCCACCATCATCAACAATTTTTTGGGGATATTTCTCTCTAATTTCTTCCAGCAGCTGGCTTTTCCCACCAACCCATTTTACAAACGGCTTTGCCAACATAATAATTTTATTATACCATATTTTTACAAGAATTTCCATATATCTCTCCCCGCCCCGCATATAGAACAAAAATCCCTTTTGCGCTACAATTCATTTTCTATGAAAAGAAAAATTTTTGCGCGCGTCGCGATAATAGCCGCGGCTGCTTGCGCTTTGCTTTTGGCGTCTTGCCACCGCTCAATCGGACATTCAGTTTTGCTTTGGGACCTTCCGCAACAAAATTTGCAGGACGGACAAATCGTAAAGGTTTACTTCAAGTCAAACATCAGCCACGTTTACGTAATTGGAATTCCGGGCACAAAGGAAAATCTTGAGGTTCCTCTTTGGCAGCTCACGCAACCCGTTTCAAAAAAGAAGGCCGCCTTGGCCGCGCAAAAATACGCTGACTACCAGCACAAGTATGCTAAGATAAAAATCGACGGACTTCCGGTTCGCGCGGATCCAGTGAACACTTCAAAACAAAAATACCGCTTGCACAAGGACGAAGTGGTCAAGATTCTTTACAAGGGAAAAGGCCAGGACGTAATCATGCACTCGGGCGAAAAGCTTGAGGGCGATTGGCTTTGCGTTCTAACAACGGGCGGAACAAAGGGCTGGTGCTTTTCGCACAACCTTTCTATTTTTGAAACTGGCGAA
>JAILDQ010000146.1 GCA_024689365.1 Treponema sp.
ACACATTTCAATTGGCCTTGCCAGAGACGTTAACCGCGACGAAAAAATTTCCAGAAAAACCGACGCCCTTTTGACGGAACGACTTTCATTGTTTTTGGAGCTCAGCAAGGAAATTCAGGCCAGAGACGCTTTGGTTTTAAAGAATTCCACAAACTTGGAATTTGAAATGTCAATTTCTGAGCAGCAGAAAAAAATAAAGGCTATCCAAGACAAAATTGACGAAAACCTTGAAAAGCAAGAATTGATTTTCCATCCTGAAAAAGGAAAAAGAAAAAAAGTAAAGGAACTTCAAAAAGACTTGGCGTCAGAAAACGAAATTATAAGCCTTTACAAAAATGATTCTGAGACCCTGTTTGAAGCTTCGGAGGAAGTTGAAAAGGCTGGCCTTTATTCTCGTCAATATTCAAAGGCCGTTTCATCTGCAAATATAAACGCGCTGATAAGCGGCTCCCTTGTTTTTTACGGAGATTATGTTTCTGTAAGCGCGGACTTGATTGTTTATCCTGGAGCGAAAAAAACGGCTAGCGCGATGGAAATTGGTTCTTTAAGCCAAATAAGCCGCATTGCGGAAAACTTGGCTTTTTCCCTTTTGCCAAAAATCGCGAACGGTCTTCCGGTTGAGCTGAACTTTAAAATCAATCCGCCGGACGCGCTTGAGAACACTGTTTTGACCATTGACAACATTGTCTACGATCCGATCCCCGAAAAGGCGATTGTAAGCTCAGGCTTTCATTCAATCGCTTTTGAAGCGGACAATTACGCGCGCGAAACTTTCATTTATGATTTTTCCGGAAGCTCTAGGTTTTTCATCGAAGTCAATTTTAAAGAAAAATCGGAAGGCTCCGTAAAATTGGTTTTGAGCCGCTTTGTTCCCGGAAATTTATTTTTTGACGGAAAATTTGTCGGTCCTTCCTCAAAGACTGATTATGTTGACGTTCCTCTAAAAGTGAACGGAAACACTGTCTTTGGTTATTTTGAAGGAACGCTTGTGAATAAAAAGCATCCGGAAAAATCCACGACCGAAATGATGTTCATGCAAATTCCCGCAAGGCTTATGGTTGACGGAAATGAATTGCAAACTAAAATCAAAGTTTTTGACGTTGGAAAAAACATCGACAAGCGGCGAAAGATGATGTATATTTCGTATAGCGCCTTGATTTTGTCTTTGCCATTTTTGTTTTATTCCTACGGCCGCTTTGTTTCTTACCAAAGGGCTTGGGGCGCTGGCTACGGAGATGTGTCTTCTGATACCTACAACACATACAGAAAAATGTCTCTTTGGGCTACGGGCATTACCGCGGGCTGCGCTGTTTGGTTTGTGGCGGAATTGGTTGCGTATTTGATTGCGGTTGACAAAACCCTTCCGCCAAAAGCGAAAAAAGTCACGAATAGAACATTAAGAAAAATGGACAATGCAAGACATCTTGAGGCGGTCCAAACTATGATGGAAGAAGAGGCTAAGGCCATAAGTCCTTTGATGCCTCCTCGTCCTGATGAAAGCGAAAAGACCGGCTCGGATGAAGAGCTTGGTCCAAAAACAAAGGAAGAGTCTGAATGACTTTTATAATGGAGTTTGAATGAAAGTTTCTTTTGCTGAAAAAATAAAAAGCCTTTTTTCCGGACGCAACGCCGAAAGCGAAGCCTTCTTTGACGACTTGGGCGACGCTTTGATTGAAGGCGATGTAGGCGCTAAATTCGCGATGGAACTGATTGATTCCTTGGAAGAATCTTGTCGCAAGGAAAAAATTTCCGGCCAAAAAGAAATTTTACTAAAACTAAAAGAGTTGATTATGCCCTTCGCAAAGGAAATTCGTCTGCCCATTCAAGCCGGAAAGACAAACATTTGGATGCTTTTGGGCGTGAATGGCGTTGGAAAGACTACAAGCGCCGCGAAATTGGCCTTGATGCAAAAAAACTCAGGCTTGCAAAACGTGATTCTTTGCGCGAGCGACACTTTTAGAGCCGCGGCTGTTTCTCAATTGGAAAGTCACGGTGAAAAGCTTGGAATAAGGGTGGTGGCCCATCAAATGGGAAGCGACCCCGCGGCTGTTGTCTTTGACGCGGCTGATTCGGCAAGGGCGCATGGCGGCGGCTTGGTAATCGCTGACACGGCCGGCCGTCTTCACAATAAAGAAAACTTAGTGCGGGAGTTGGAAAAAATTGACAGGGTTTGCTCTGAAAAAGCCGACGATTCGTGCTACAAAAAACTTTTGGTTTTGGACGCGACAACTGGACAAAACGCCCTGCGCCAAGCGGAAGTTTTTAACGAAGCGGTTGGAGTTGACGCGCTTGTCTTGACGAAGTGCGATTCGAGCGCGAAGGGAGGAGTGGCTTTTTCAATAGGAAAGGCGCTGGGCATTCCAACGGCTTTTGTTTGTACTGGCGAAGGATATTCCGACATCGGCTTTTTTGATGCGGAAAAATACGTGGACGGTTTTTTAGGATTATAAATTGAAGACGATTGGAAAAAGATTTTTTTCAATTTCATTTTTTCTCTTTTTGCTTTTTGCCGCAAACTCTTTTGCGAACGAAGATTCTTCTGTAATAGACATTCCTGAGGAATTTGAAGGCGTTCAGGACGTGTTGGACATTGAAAGCGGCGCGGCCTTGGAAAACGACATCATTTCAGAAGAGGATGCGGTACAAGAGAAAAATGAATGTCAAAATTTTCTTGATTTCCTAAAACGCATTAGAATGCTTGACACGCCGACCGATGTTTTTTCCGCGTCTGTAAAGGATTCGGGCAGACGCTTTTTGACAAGTTTCGCAAACGGAAAATATCAGAGGCGCTTTTATGACGAAAATCTTCGCCTTGAAAAAGTTGAGTATTGGAAAATCTCTTCTTCCAGCGACAGCAATTTTCTCGAGCGTCTTGTGACTTACAATCCGCCGGAGCCTTCGACAGGAGTGTATTCAATTTTTGAAAGGGATTATTCTCAAAAAACGGAAAGCAGAACTTTTTATCATCCAAACGGAAAAATAAAATCTCAAAGGAAAAACTATTTTGACAAGGACGGCCTTTTGACCGCTTTTGAAATATTCACTTGCAAGTACAATTCCTCCTACAAGGCGCTGCAAGAGCGTTTGCAAAAATATTCTGTAAACGGAAAAAAAATCGCGCTTGAAAGCGACGAGCTTAACACGACAAAGTACGAGGGCGAAAAAATTGCCGAAACTTCATATTACAAAAATTCGATATTGCGCGTAAGGACTTTTTACGGCGAGGACGACAAGTTTGTTCGAGCCACTTACTTTGACGGCGGCGTTATTGTCCGAGACTTTTACAAGGGAAACATAAAACTTTCTTCCAGCATTGACGACGGAGACGATGATGAAATTTAAAAACAACTTGAGCTGGGTTTACTATGTGGCCAAACGCTTTTCTTTGGTCGATTTAAAAGGGGCGGGCGCTTTCACTTCAAGGCTTTCAACTTTGGGAATTTGTTTTGGCGTAATGACCTTGATAATCGTCATCAGCGTTATGAACGGCTTTCAAAGCGAGTTTATCGACGCGATTATGGAAGTTTCCTCTTATCATGTTCGCGTTCAAAAAGTGTCCGATAAAAAAGGCTTGGAAGACTTTTTAAGCAAGAACAAAATGGTTTTGTCCTTTTCGGAATTCATCGAAAGCGAATCCTTGGCTTCGTCAGAAAAAGGAAAGCAGGCGGCGCTTTTGGTTCGCGGCCTTGACTCGGACATTATGCAAAAAGACTCAGGCTTTAAAAAAGAATTGAGAATTACTCGCGGCTCCTTTGACTTGCAAAAAAAATATCTGTCAAAAGACAATGAAAGTTTGGAGCCGATTGTAATAGGAAATTCCCTTGCGCGCTCTTTGGGCGTGAGGGTTGGCGACGCAATAGAGCTTTATTCAATAAGCTCTGACAGGCCTTTGGTCGAATCCTTTACAAAGCCAAAGACTTTTGTGGTAAGCGGCCTTTTCATTACAGGCTACGCTGACATAAACTCTTCATATGCGTTTATAGAAAAAGAGGCGGCAAAAGAATTTTTTTCAGGAAGCCCGATGACTGTCGGCGTAAAATTAACGAAGTCAAGCCACGATTCTATT
>JAILDQ010000213.1 GCA_024689365.1 Treponema sp.
GGACGCGATGCAAAGCGCCGGGCTAATCGAACGGGTCGGCGAATACAATATCGTAAAAGCCACGTCGCTCGCAAAAGACCTTTTGCAAAACCGAGATAAAATCGAGCTTCCTGTCCGAATAGATTTTTCCGAAAAGAAAAAGGCTTCGCTCGCCCTTCCAAAAAAGAAAGCCGTTCTTCACAAAAAAGCGGAATTGCAAGACGACGCCCAAAGCCAGGAACTTTGCGAGCGCCTAAAGGCTTGGCGAAAAAAGCTTGCGGAGGAAGCAAACGTTCCGCCCTACTTTATCTTTAGCGAAAAAACCTTGGTGGAACTTGCCAACCAAAAGCCAAAGAACCGCTCAGAGCTTCTGTCGGTAAACGGAATCGGCGAACTCAAGGCAAAAAAGTTTGGCGGGGACATTTTGAGAATAATCAATGACATGGGGGATAGATAAAATGCAAAATATTTTTCTTGACGCAAGACTTTTGGACAAGGCCGCCCGCGAAAATTACGGACTTACAGAAGACATAATGATGGAAAACGCCGCCGCCGCGCTTGAGTCCTACGGCAAAGAATGTTTTTTCGCGCCCGACAAAAAATACATAACAAGGCCGACCGTTTTGGTTTTGGCAGGAGCCGGAAACAATGGAGCGGACGGCTACGCCTTGGCGCGAAGAATCGTTCAGCATGAAATATGCGTCACCGTCTGCCAAGTCTACGAACCAAAAAGCGCGATGTGCGTCCTCCAAGCCGAGCGCGCCAAAAAGGCCGGAGTGATTTTCATCAACCCTTACGATTTGGACGATTGGCTTGAACGAACAAGCTTTGACTTGCGCGTGGTCTACGACTGCGTTTTTGGAAGCGGCTTTCACGGAGAGCTCGACGCCCTTTGCTCCGCGGTGATTCAGAGCGTGAATAAAATTGAAGGCGCCTTCAAAATCGCCTGCGACATTCCGACCGGCGCCGCCTCTACCGTTTACAATGCAGCAAATGATTCTGGCATTTCAAGCAATTGTTCGCAAAACCAAAACGCGGCGGCCGCTGCCGATTGCAAGGCTGCGAACGATTCAGGCATTTCAAGCAATCAATTGCAAGACCAAAACGCGGCGCGCAACGAAAGCAAGCCTACAAGCGATTCGCGCATTACAAGCAATCGTAGGCAAGCCAAAGAAGGGGCCGCCTTTATCGCTGACCTCACCGTAACAATGGGAGCGCTAAAACTTTGCCTTTATTCCGACCGCGCCAAAGACGCCTGCGGGAAAATCGTCGTCGCGGATTTGGGAATCAGCCGCACAAACTACGAAGCGGCCGCCTCAAGCAATTTTGGGCTTTCAAACAATTCTGGCATTGAACAAAAATTCTTGCAAGCCCAAGAAGCGGCGGCGCTCTTAAAGCCATGCGCCCAACTCTTGGAAAAAGCAGACGCGCGCCTTCCCTTTAGAAGCAAAAAGCAAAATTCCAACAAAGGAACCTTTGGCCACACCGCAGTCTTTTGCGGCGAAAAAGCTGGAGCCGCAGTCATCGCAGGCCACGCCGCGCTAAAGTTTGGAAGCGGCCTCGTATCGCTTCTTCCAATCGCGGGAGAAAAAATTCAGTTTGAAAAAGTGGAAGACTTTGAGCTTATGATTTCAGACAAGCTTCCGCAAAACGCCACGGCTTTGGTCATAGGCCCAGGACTGGGAAGGCCTAACAGTTCGCAAGCCAAAGAAGGGGCCTCAAACGATTCTGGGCTTGCAGGCGCTACTGGCAAGAACGATAATTTTTCACAAGCCCAAGAAAGCGGCGCAAACGATTTTGGCATTTCCAGCAATTCTTGCAATAGCAAAAAACTTTCGCAAGCCAAAGAAGCGGCTTCCATCGTTTGCGGCCTTGACTCCATTCCGCAGCCCCTTGTCCTTGACGCGGACATTTTTTACTATCCGCAAATAAAGGAATTGCTTGAAAAGAAAAAGAATCTTGTCCTTACGCCGCACCCAAAAGAGTTCGCGGAGCTTTTAAAGAATTGCGGCCTTGGAAATTACAGCGTTCAGGAAGCGGTTCAAAATCGTTTTGCGCTTGTAAAAGAATTTGCAGAAAAATTCCCGGAGCGCGTTTTGCTTTTAAAAGGCTCAAACGTTTTGATTGCCTCTAAATTGCAAGGAGAAAACGAGGTTCGCGTTTACATCAATCCGCTTGGAACAAGCGCCCTAGCCAAAGGCGGAAGCGGAGACGTTCTCAGCGGAATGATTGGCGCGCTTTTGGCGCAAGGCTACAGTCCTTTGGACGCGGCGGCGTCAGCTTCAATCGCGCACGCAAGCGCAAGCCGCGCCTTTGACAGCGCCGACTACGCGCTCACGCCGTTTGAATTGATGGAAAAATTGTAATAACGAAATTCCAATAGAAATCAACGCAGAACAAATGTATTGCGCATGCTTTGAAAAGCAGTAAAAATTTTTTACAATTTTTCAAAAAAAAAGCAAAATTTCGAACAAAAATGTCTATCTTATATACATAAGGGAATCGCAAAAAGCGGTTCCCCTTTTTTTATAAGGATTGGGGTAAAAATGAAAGATTTTATTGACACCCTACTCAATAGGGTGTATACTACAACACGAGAATTCATCATTTCTAAAGAATTTGACCGAGTTTGGAAAGAGCTTGGTTTGGACGATGATGACTTGAATGAATTGGAGCTGTTTCTTTGCAAAAACCCTAACGTTGGAGTTTTGATGGAAGGGACCGGCGGAATTAGAAAGCTGCGTTGGTCGTTGGAAGGCAGAGGAAAAAGCGGCGGCGCTAGAGTGATTTATCTAGATGTCGTTTTTTCTGAGCATCTTTACTTGATTACAGCCTTTCCAAAAAAACAAAAAGCGAATTTGAGCAAGGAAGAGCGCAATCAAATGAAAGCGCTTGTCGCTGCGATAAAACAAGCGGAAAAGGAGGCGCGCAATGGCGGAAAACAAAGCGTTTAAAAGCATAATGAAGGGGCTTGAAGAGAGTCTCGAATACGCAAAAGGCGACAAGTCAAAGGCAAGAAAAATGAACGTCACTGTCGCGGAACTTCCTTCTTACCGCGACAAAGAGATAAAGCGAATTAGGGAAGACTTGAATTTAACCCAAAGAAATTTCGCCTTTGTCTTGGGCGTTTCGCAAAAAACAGTTGAGGCTTGGGAATCCGGCAGAAACATGCCTCAAGGAATCGCGCGGCGCTTTTTGCAAATGCTCCAGTTTGGCGGAAAAAAATTCTTGCGGGACTTTAACATAATATCGGTAAAACTATAGTTCTACATCGTAACCCGCCCCAGCGCAATTCGTCCACACAAAAAAAAGGCCGCCCAGCAAGGAGCGACCCATAAAATATTGTCATGCTGAACTTGTTTCAGCATCTCAGCCAAATCAGTTTATCGGCGACAAATACTTTATTTCGTAGTTTGTCGTGTTTTGTTCCACGAGTCCGTTGTCGTCAATGGTGCCGCTTATGCTGGCGTTGCTGGAAAGCGACGTGGCGGTAAAGCTGACTTTGTCGGAATTGTCGCCGGCGCAAATTGAGCCGTAAAGCGCGTCGCTTTTGCAGCAGGCGGCGTCCTTTTTGCCGTCCTCGATGTTGTAGGCGACAATTTCGTTGTCTTGAATATAGAAAATGTGCTTTTTGGTGACTGCGCAACTGTTGCAGCCGTAATAATAAGAATACGAGCTTGACGAATTATAGTTTTCCAAGGGGATTTCTGTAACAGTATATTTGTTTTCCGAGCTGTCGGCAAATTGCACCTTGTATATTGTATTGGACTTCTTGTTTGTGTCATAATTTGTTTCAACATCGTAGGATTTCAAGACAACAGGAATTCTCTCATCGGTAAACCGACGACTGTCAAAATCATACTTTTTTACCGTCGCAGGCTGGCCGCTTGAATTGTACAACTGCAAATTTTCGACAGTTTTGTGCCCATAATAATAAAAATTAGAAGAAGAACCATTAGAAAAATAATACTTAACGGAGCCGTCTTCCTTTACCAATTCGTCCGAAGTAAAATAGTATTCCTGCGAGGCGCTGGGAACCCAGTCGCAGTCTTCCAACTGGCCGTTAGCGTTATAGCGCTTGTAAACTTCCGTCCTGGAAGACGAATCCTTGCTTGCCTGGTAAACATAGCCGTTTGCCGCCAAGAACAAAGGCGTGTGCAAGGCAGGCGCCCTAGCGTCAAGATAATCATCCTCTGAACGGTGAGAATCACGGCCATAATACCAAATACGATTTTCAGAACCAGAATAAAATTGATAAAAAGTTCCGTCTGAACAATAATGGACATAGTCGTCAAACGGTCTGTCAGATGAATAAACATACAAATTGTCGGCGCAATTTATCCTTGTCTTGCTTCCGTCAAAGCCTATGCGATATTTTATGGCGCTATTGCTTCCATTAACAAAAAGATTTCCAAACCTGTCCACATACATTCCGTTAAAGGTGCCGCTGTCCGCGTCTTTTACGATGTATGATTCATGCAGTTGGTCGTCGGTAAGCTTTAGCATGTAATAATTCACGCACGATTTATTTGATGTGTAACTTGAATAACATATATAAAAGCGGTCGCCGGCCTCTGCGACATAGCCTCCATGGCTGGAATCAAACGCTTGCCACTTATTAGAAACATCACTAGAATTGTCGGCGTATCCGGAATTGTCAATCGCGTAAATTTTTCCGTTGCTCTTGTCTAAAACAAGCATTGGCTCATATATCCAAGACTCTTCGCCTGTTATAGAAGCATAAGTACAAGTTTTAAACATCGTTGGATAATTCGATAAGTTGCCATAAGGGGAATATCTATAATATTCTGTCTGGTCTGGCCAATACATAAAAAAGACAAAGCGCTTGAAGGCTCTAAAAAATTGCAAGGGCCTCTCATTTATTTCGCTGTCTTTGCCGTCGCTTTCCACAGAAATAGTCTCCACGTTTCCGTTAGAGTCCTGTCCAACCAAACGCGCGCTTTCGCCTGAATCCGCGCTTGCGTTCGCGCTCACGCTGGCGGAAAATTCCGCGGCAACGTTGGCGTTAAATCCATCCTTGGAAGACGCAGCGCCAATCGATGAATACTTTGAAAAATTCTTTATCGTCAGTTTTCCGTTGTAAAGACTTGAAGCGCCTCTCGTTCCAGCCGTTCCACTGGAGTCGCCTGCTGTTCCTGTTGTTCCTGTTTGCGTCGTTGTCATTCCGCCGGCGTAAAAACCTGGCGCGGCGCCAGAATCGTTAGAGCAAGAGGCAAGCAGGGCAAACGCCGCCGCCGCCGCCAAAATCGCAATTTTTTTCATAAAAGCCTCCAAACTTTTGCGTTTGTTATTCAAAGGGAGTCACAAATAAAAGTTTGTCACTTCAATTGAATACCGCAACCCCAATAATAACACGCTGATTAGATACTGTCAATAAAATGCCTCACTTCAATTGAATATAATAAAAATATGAGTCCGTCTTTTAAAGAAAACTTGCGTTCCGAATTGGATTATCAAGACATCACGATAAAAGAGCTTTCCGCCATGACAGGGATTCCCTACCGTTCAATCGAAAACTACTTGAGCGCCAGAGCGTCCATTCCGCCAGCGGATTATGCGGTTCAAATTGCGCGAGCCCTCAAAACAACGGTCGAAGAACTTGTATTTGGAAAAGCAAAAACTCAAACTAAAAAAAGCGAAAGCGACGCGCAAAAAAGCCAACGGCTTTTTTCCAAACTGTCAAAAGACGATCAAAAATTTTTTATCCGCCTGATGGAAGGCGTTCTTAAAAAATAAGGCTTGCATTCCGAGCTTTTAGCCTCCAAAATCGGCAAATTGAAAATCCTCAAATTATGTTTACAAAATCAAAAAACTATAGTATAAAGAAAACCAAAAAAGCGCCTGAACAACTGATAAAATTGGCGTTAAAGCGATTGAAGGAGGCGGAATTATGACCTATGTTTATGTAAAAGACTCTGAAGGCTTTGTTGTAAAAAAACAAAAGTCGCAAGTTCAAGCCGACGAAACCATCATCTCCGCCGCCGAGTACAAAAAACTTTCTGGTGAAGAATACTACGAAAAAACTTTCACAAGAGGCGGAAAGCGCGTTGGAGCTGGACGCAAGCAAAAATACGCCGAGCCTTTAAAATTTCAAATGCGCGTTTCAAAACAAGAAAAAGAATTTCTAGCGTTCGCTCGCGCCCACAATTTTGACTACGCGCGGGCAATGAAATAGCAATTTTTACGGTAGGAACGGTCAAGGCACGCTGACGCTTAAAGCCTTGACTCGTTCCTTTTGCGGCGCGAACAAGATTATCGCGCCGCAATAAAAAATAGGGCCGCCCTGCAAAGGGCGACCCTTATCGTTTGGTCAAAAGATTGCCGCGTCAAGCGCGGCAATGACACTTATCATTTACCATTAATTGCCTCGTTGAGAGCATACACCATTCCATCCACCTGCTCTTGGCTTACGTGGTCAAAGCTTCTCATCGCGCGGAGAGGAAGGCTTCTCATCATGCCAAGCTGCATTTCGTCGCTGATGCTTTCTCGGGCGCTCTTTCCGCGTTTTTCCTCTTTGTGGGCGGAAGCGGCAAAGGGGCCTTGGGCAAAAGATTTTGCGACGGCAAAGGCTTTTGGCTTGTCCATGATTTCTTCAAAGACCGTGTTTTGCGTCGCGACAAAGGGCAAGTCCTGAACACATTCAACTTCAACATTGGCGCACAAGCGAACGTCACGAGAAGAAGAGGCCGCGATAATTTGATACTCGCCTCCCGGAATGTACCAGTCATGCAATTCAACATCCCAAACGGCAAAGGCGCGGCTGTCCAAGGTTACGGTCACAGTCTTTTTTTCGCCAGGCTTGAGCTCAACTTTTTCAAAGCCCTTCAACTCTTTTTGCGGACGGGCCTCGCGGTAAGGAGGAAGGCATTCGTTTCCTTCTGGAGGAGCCACGTAAATCTGGACGATTTCCTTTCCTGCCTTCTTTCCAGTGTTCTGAACCTTAAGGCTAACTTGAAGGCTTTGGCCGCCCTTGATTTTTTTGGCGCCCAACTTTAACGCGGAATACTCAAAGCTTGTGTAGCTTAGTCCGTGTCCAAAGGGGAACAAAACCTTCATGTTCTTTTTGTCGTAGTAGCGATAGCCAACAAAAATTCCTTCGGCGTAGTTGGCCACCTTTCCGTTTCCTGGATAGTTCAAGTAAGAAGGATTGTCTTCCAATTGAATCGGGAACGACTCGGCCAACTTTCCGCACGGATTTGCGCGGCCAAAGAGCAATTCGATTTGCGCGATGCCTACCGCCTGTCCGCCAAGATAGCTTTCCAAAATCGCCTTAACCTTGTCGGCCCAAGGCATCTCAACCGGCGAGCCGTTGTGCAAAACGACGACAACGTTTTTGTTCACCTTGGCGATTTCTTCTATC
>JAILDQ010000254.1 GCA_024689365.1 Treponema sp.
TTTTGAGCTTTTGGCTCAATCCGTTTACATATTTTCTTTAATCGCCTTTTCGCAATCCATCTTGGCTTACACAAACGCCTACATTCACACAAGGGCTCAAGTCAAAAAAGAAAAAAAGAGAATGATGTCCATTTTCTTTCCTATAATCGCTTGCGTTTTGATCGTAAATTTTTGGACAGGCTTTTTGTTTTTCATCGACGACGATTTTTCCATCGCCCAAGGAAAGGCTTATATCATCATTCCCGTTGTCACAGCCTTGTTCGCCTTCAACAGCGCTGTTCAATTGGGTCGTTTCGCGCAAAAATTCACAAAACAGCAAATAATTGTCCTTTGCGTCTTTTATGAAATCGCGATTGCCGTTCCATTTTTGCAAGACTATGTTTTTCCGCAAATAAGAATCGCGCCCTTTATTTTTGTCTTTTTCACAACCGCGCTCTTGCTTACGATAGAAACGCCTGACGACCAGGCCTTGATTTCAACCATAACTGAATTGGAAGAATTGCAAAGGGCGCTAAAGGCCAGCGTCGCGCAAAAAACCGCAGAGGCAATCGAACGGCGCGAAAAGCTTGAAAAGCTCGCCTATCAAATGATGTACGCTCTTGCGGAAACAATCGACGCCAAAGACCGCTACACAAGCGGACATTCGGCCCGCGTGGCCCGCTATTCAAAAATGCTCGCGCAAAGAAAAGGCCTAAGCCTTGAAAAATGCCAGCAAATATTCATGATGGGCCTCTTGCACGACATAGGAAAAGTCGGCGTTTCTACAGAAATAATAAACAAGCCCGGCCGCCTTACAGACCAAGAATTCGCGCAAATGAAATCGCATCCGTCAATCGGCTCCACAATTTTGGAAAAAGTTTCCCTTTTGCCTGAATTGAGGACGGGAGCGCGCTGGCACCACGAGCGCATTGACGGCAGGGGCTACCCCGACGGACTTACCGGCGACCAAATTCCCATGGAAGCGAAAATAATCGCGGTGGCCGACGCTTACGACGCGATGACCTCAAGCAGAAGCTACAGGCCTCCAATGGAACAAGCGGCGGTCCGGGAACAAATTGAAAAAGGCCTTGGAAGCCAATTTGACAATGAAATCGGAAGCCTTATGCTGCAATTGATTGACGAAGACAAGGGCTACCACCTCCACGAATACGTAAAGAAAAAGGAGGATGAAAGCCTATGATGGAAATTTACAAAAACCTTGACTACAATATAAATTTTGAAGGCGCCGCTTTTTTCTTTGTCGCGATTCTTTACATTTATTTGCGAAAAAAATATTACAACACAAGCGCGGTGAACAAGGCTTTCAGGCGCTTGGCCTTTTTCCAGATGACGTCGATTTTTTTTGACGTCGCTTCAAGCATTACGATTTCTCTAGTGGACAAAATTCCGATTTGGGTAAACGTGGCGTTTAACAGCGTATATTTCGCGTCAACCGCGCTTTTGTATTACACCCTCCACTTGTTCTTTCTTTCGTTCGGCGTAAAGAAAAAAGTCGGCTTTCCGATTTTGGTATTCGCAAGGTTTCTTTTGTTCGCCTTCTTCCTTCTCTTGGCGGTGAACGCTCCTCTTGGATTATTCTTCACTTTCCAACACGGCTTTTATGAAGCGGGCCCCCTTTATTCCCTTTGTCTTTTCTTGCCTCTTTTCTTTTTTTTCGCTTCCAGCGGAACTCTTTTAATAGTTAGAAAAAGAGTCTCAAGACAAATATTTTTTGTTCTGGCGCTTTTATTGCTTACGGCTGTCACCGGCACTTCGCTTCAATATTTGTTCTTCCCCAAAATTTTGCTGACGCATTTTTTCTCGCTCTTTTCCCTTATTCTTTGCCTTTTCGTTCTTGTCTCCCCTGACTACGCAGAGTTGACAAAGAAGCGCGCGGAGCTTTTTGAGTTGCAGCAAAACCTTGAGGCAAAGGCGGCCTTTGAATCCGACAAGGTTCACAAAAGAGGAAAGCAAAAGGAAGTTTTGTTCGAGCAAATCATCGACGCGCTCGCCGAGACAATTGACGCGGGAGACTCAAACCGCAACGGCCACTCGGAAAATGTCGCCGAAAGCTCAAGGCTCATCGCTTACAAAATGTCTTTGCCAAAAAGCGAAGTTCAAAAAATTTACTATTCGGCCATTTTGCACGACATCGGCGTAATTGGAGTTCCCGAAGAAATCGTCAACAAGCAGGGAAAATTCACCGACGAAGAATTTGCGGAAATGAAAAAGCATCCGGAAATCGGAGAGCGCATTTTGTCAAAAATCACCGAAATGCCGGAAATCGCGAAAAACGTAAGGAGCCACCACGAGCATTTTGACGGCAGCGGCTACCCAGACGGCCTTGCCGGAAAGGACATTCCGATTGGAGCGAGAATAATCGCGGTCGCCGACGCCTTTGACGCGATGACGCACCTCAGAAGCTACAGAGACCTCATGACAAAAGAGCAAGCGAAAGACGAGTTGAGAAAATGCGCGGGTAGCAGATTCGATCCCTTGATTGTGGCCGCCGCCCTTGAAGTTTTGTAAAAGACAAGCGCGAGGAATGTCAATCTTCTATTTCTGGAATTTTTTCCTTTAATTTATCCAAGAACTCTTCGCCGCTAACGCCTTGGCGCAAGCAAGCGAACAAGCAGTTTTCGCCGGCCACAGTTCCAAGAATTTCGTCAAAGCTAAGGCAGTCAAGAGCGTTGCAAACAGGGCTTGCGTGTCCCGGAAAAGTTTTTACGACAACGATGTTCCCAGAATATTCGATGCTGATGTATCCGCGCAAAAAGTCTTGGGCAAAGACCCGCTCGCTTTCCTGCTTTTCTTCCTCTGTCGGAAGCGTGTAGACGTAACCGTCGCGGCCGTCCGCAATCTTTCCAACCTTAAGCAATTTCAAGTCTCGGGAAAGAGTGGCTTGGGTCACCTCAAAGCCTTCCTCGGTCAAAAGGTTCAAGAGTTTTTCTTGGCTTTCTATTTTGTTGGCTTTGATGAGTTTTCTAATGGCCTTTAAACGGCCGCTTCTTTCTTTCATGCTAAAATCCTATTTGTTGAATCTTTGGCTGGGCGTTACTGTCCAAACAGCCTTTAAGTCTACGTCGCCGTTGTTCACCAAAACGTGGGGAGCGCCGGCGCTAAAGGAGATTCCGTCGCCCGTCTTTATTGGATAAACATTTTTCTCGTAATGAAGCTCGCCTTCCCCGCTAAGGACAAAGCCTGTTTCGCGTCCGATGTGGCCGTAAGAGCCCCTGTGGGTTTGCGAATGCGGAGGAATTGTAATTAAATACGACTCCATCATATGGCTTCCGTCGTCGCTGTTTGGATGAACGATTTCCTCGTAGCGGACTCCGTCTTCATCAACGCTTCGCCTGTCGTCCGCCCTGATTATTTCCACGGGATGCTTTTTGCGGTATTCCTCGAACAAGAATTCCAAATTGATGTCCAAAACTTCCGCAAGCGCCAAGAGGGTGTCAATGGCAGGGCTTACCCTATTCCTTTCGATTTGAGAGACCAAACTTTCGCTTACGCCCGCCCTTTGCGCGACGACTTTCAGCGTGTAGCCCTTTCGTTCGCGAACAGAACGCAGCTTTTCGCCAAAATGATAGGGGGCCTTTTCTCTTGGGCTTTTTGAAACGTCATTTTGCGAAGCTGTCATTATTCTGTTTCTCCTTATTGAATTTCATTACAAATTGAATGAAGTAATCCTCCAACGTTTTTTGAGGGCCGGACACCTTTAGTCTTGAACGGGCTCTCGCGTTGTCGCGGCGAAGGGTGTACATTGAATAAAAGTCGCGGTAGTCCAAACCGGCGTCGGTCTTTACGTGAACGCCCAAAAATTTTGAAACTTCGTCGCGGCCAATCGCCTTGATTCCCTGGCCCCGCAATATTTCCCGCAAGGAATTTATTTGCTCAAAGGAAATGCCAAAAAGGAATTCCTCCATCGCTTGGCTTACCATCGGGTCGTTCAAACGCTCCTTGATGAAATGGGTCCACATTTCGTCCATTTGCAT
Organism: Treponema sp.; assembly: GCA_024689365.1. GTDB lineage: Bacteria > Spirochaetota > Spirochaetia > Treponematales > Treponemataceae > Treponema_D. The sequence continues at coordinate 3,975 of JAILDQ010000254.1, forward strand.
TGAAATCAAAATCAATTCGCTCGTGCCCATCATCGTTCCAAAGGCAGGAGCCAATTTTCGTCGGGCCGTCCAAATGCTTTGCAAAACAGGCGCGATTTGCTCGATCGACTCGTCGTTTCTGTGTTCCCACAACAAAAGAAGGGACATAGCCATTTGCCTTCTCAAGTCCAAGTCCACGCTTTTGTCGCGCATGCAGTTAAGGTAAACGTCTTCCGCCAAAAGAGAGAACATCATCGTGACGGCCTCGTTCCGCAAATCGTTGACCTTTTTTTCGTCCTCGCCGATATTTTTTGCGATTTTTGAAAGCGATGAAAACGTGTGGATTTTGGCGATTAAAAAGCCTTTTCCCAAAGAAGCCTTTGAAGGCAATTGCAAGAGCGCGTCGCCCGCGTCTTGGTGTTCAATCAAAGAGTCAATTAATGAAGTCGGAGTGCGCTCGCCTCCCGCCAAACGATGTCTTTCCAACAAAGAAGGGAATCTCGCGATGCTCTTTGCCAAATCGTTCAAATCGTCTATTCGGGTCAAAAAAGTCTCAAAACGGTCAGGATTGGCGTCTCTCAAATGGGGAAGAACCGCGTCAAACATATCCTGCTGCTTTTTTGTAAAAACGACAATGCCGTCGTCCTTTTCCTGGACGTCTTGATTGTCGAAAAAAGCGCTTATGTCTACATTTTCAAATTGATTTTCCACCACATTTTAATTATATCACATTTTTTAAATTTAATCAAACAAATTTGAGGAAATTGTCAAGAAAAGCGCATATATTTATATAGTAGAAAGTTCGCGCTTAAAAGCTTTGATTGACTTTTTTTTAATCTGGGTTTATTATGTTTCTAATGGAAGAAACAAAAGAGGCGGCGACGGCCCAAAGCTTCAACGAAATTTGCAAAATTCTATCTGAATGCCAAAGCCCGAACGAGGCCGCGGAATTCTTGGCCTGCCTTTGCACGCCCGCGGAAAGAGAAGATTTTTCAAAAAGATGGCTTAGCGTGAAAGAGCTTTACAAGGGCACTCCCCAAAGGGAAATAGCGAAAAAATTCAACATGTCCTTATGCAAAATAACCAGAGGCTCTAAAGAATTGCGAAAAGAGAACAGCGCCTTTAAAAAAATCTTGGACAAGAGCCAAAATTAAGGCAAAGGCCCTACGAACGGCGGGCGTTCTTTTTGGCCCGTTTTTCCTCATACAACAAGGAATCCGCCTCTTTTAGAATGTCTTCCAAAGACGGCAAATCCTTGTTAAAAGCCTTGCATCCCAAACTTATTGAAAGCTCAAAGCCCTCGTTGTGAACGATGTTCCAAGCCTTGCAGGCCGCGTCAATGTTTTCGCGGATTACGCTAAGGCGGGGCTCTCCCAAACCTGCGGCGATAACTACAAATTCATCTCCGCCAAGGCGGCCGACTATGTCCGAGGCGCGGAAGTTCTTTTTTAGGATTTCGGCTTCGGCCTTGATCGCGCGGTCTCCGGCGTCGTGGCCAAAAGTGTCGTTTATGTATTTAAGGCCGTCCATGTCACCAAAGATAACCATTCCGCCTTGGTTGAGGACAACCGCGATGTCGATTGTTTGCTGGCCCAATTCCAAAAAGCCTCGGCGGTTCAAAAGGCCTGTAAGCTCGTCGGTCTTGGAAATCAAGTTAAGCTGGGCGGTTCGCTCCTGCTGGCTTTTAGCGGCCTTCTCCGCCCTGGTTCCTTCCCAAGCCCCGCTTACAAGCCTTGAGAAAGTGGCGCACATCATCGAATAAACCAAGCTTTCGTAAGAGCCCTGCCTGTAGACAATGTAGCCGTATTGGGTTTCGCAATTTGAAACAATCCAAACCAAATACTTGTCTTTGGCCCAGTCAAATATGCCGTCCGGAACAATGCATTTGTTGGGGTCGTAGTGAATCGGCTCTTCGTTAATGTTTTGAACGTAATCCTTTCGCTTGTCAAAAGAGGCGTAAACAGACGCCTTCTCAGGAAGGCAAAAATCCATTTTCTTTTCGTTTACATAAATGGGCGTGTCGTAAAGGCACAAGGCGGCCGCCTTTATGTCAAAGCGCTCGGTGAAGGACATGAAAAGCCTTCTCATTTTCGCCAAATTCAAGCGGCTTTGGCCGGAAATCAAAAAGTCGTTCAAAACATGGAATTGGCGCTTTTTATCCAGCCATTCGGTGCCTAGCAAGCGGCTGTAAAGGGCCGCCCGGGAGCCGTCTTCGCCTTTTTTTACATAGGCGCCAAAAGAGAACTCGTTGGCGGCCATGCAAGAGCAGGATTTTCTAAAACGGGCCGAAGAATGCACGGAATTAACCAGGCTCACGTTCTTTCGCTCAAATATATCGAACAAAATCTTGGCAGCGTCGGCTCCTTGATTAAAAAGGCTTTGGTTTACGGTTGTAAGAGAAGGATGGCACAATTCTGAGCGGCTGACATCGTCAAAGCCTGCGATTTTCACTTGTTCAGGAACTTTAATCTTTCGTTTTTCGCAAAAGTCAAGGGCAGCAAAGGCCATGTCGTCGTTCAAGGCCACTATGGCGTCAAAGTCAAAGGCCGCCTTTTTTTCCCAACGCTCGTCAAGGGCGTTCATGGCGCCCTCATAGGTAAAGTTGCCTTCTATGACGCATCGCTCGTCAAAAGGAAATCCCTTTTCCTTAAGATAGCGGGTGATTATCTCGGTCCTTTCGACAGCCTCTTCCGAGCCGGGAATTTTTCCCAAAAGGCATATTCTTTTGCACTTGTGATGGTCTACAAAGTCGTCCAAAATTTCTTCAAGGCCGGGCCTTGCGTCGCAAAAAACGCTGGGAACGTTTGGAATTTTCGCGCCAATGCTTACAACAGGAATTGTGTCAAAAGAATGGACGTATTCCTCAAGCTCTTCCTTTGAACAATTGTTTCCCAAAACGCCTGAGCAAATGACCAAACCGTCGATGTTGTTTTTGTTGCAAAATTGAGCCAAAGCCTTTTGGTGATAGTCAAAGGGACGGAAGGGATGGTTCAATTCGCCCACATTAAAGAGAAAAAGAGACGCCGACTTTTCATCGCAAATGGATGAAACTCCGTCAACGATTTCTTTGACGTAGTCGGAAATTGTGTCGTTAAGCAAGAGGCCTATTCGCCGAGCGCCTTCCATCATAGCCTAAAATTATATTGCATAAAAAGAAATTTGTCAAAGAAATAAAATTTTTGCCCAAAAAGCGCCGGCCCCCTGTCGGCAAGCGGCTTGCGGCCAAAAAGCGCTTTATGGCCGCTATGGAAAGAAATCAAAAAAGACGCTATAATCTTTTTTGATGAAAGCGAGAGCCTTTTTTCTTTTAATTGCAGGCCTGTTTTTTTCCGCGGCGGCGGAGCCTTTTTCCGTCCGTTTTGAAAGCGATTCAAGGCTTGACAGAAATATTTTTTCAAGTCCGCAAATTGAAGCCGACGATTTTGCAAGGGCAGCCCTTCTTGCAAGCGGCGCAAGCCAAGAGCAAAGCGATTTTTGCATGGAAAAATTTTCATCTTTATGGAAGGAGCTTGAGCCGCGCTTGGAGAATAGTTCTTCCGACGAAGAAAAGGCCGACAAGATTCTTTTTTTCATTTATGAAAAGCTTCTTTCAAAATACAATTTTTACCAAACGCGGATTGACGTCGCCCTACAAGACGGAGTCTACAACTGCGTTTCTTCCCTGATAATTTTCATGCATTTTTGCAAGAAGGCGGGAATCCTCGTTTGCGCGGAAGAATGCCCCCGCCACGCCTTTTGCGCGATTTTTTTTGATGGCAAAAAAATCGACGTTGAAACGACAAATCCTTACGGGGTCAATCCGGGAAAACGGCGGGGCGAGGATTTGGGAAACGGCAAAAGCAGGTACATAACAGTTCCGGCAAAAGATTACGCGGGCCGCCGCCAAGTGGACGACCGCCGCGTCATAGCAATGGTTTACAACAACAGAATCGTCCAGCTTCAAAAGCAAAAGAAAAACGGTCAAACGATTGGCCTTGCCCTTGACGCTTACGAGGTTCAAGGCCGGTCAGACTACGCAAGGGAGAGCCTTGAGCTTTGCGTTCTGAACGCGGCGAGCGACCTTTCCTCTCAAAAAAACGACCAAGAGGCCATAGAGCTTTTGCAAGCCGCGCAGGAAAAGTTTGGAGAGAGCCAGCGCTTGCAAAAAAGAATTCAAGACTGCCGCCACAACTTGGTTCTTTATAAAATACAAGGCTTTTCATTCCTCGAAGGGCAGGCGGCGCTTGAAAGCCAAAAGGAAGGACTGAGGCCGCAAGATTACCAAGAGTTAAAGGAATACCTTTATTTGTTCAATGGACAAAAGGCTTCGAAAAAAAACGATTGGGAAGGAGCGCTTCAAACAATTCAAGAAGGCTTAGAGGAGCTTCCGCAAAGCAAAAAGCTTTTGAGCCACAAAAACATTCTTTTGCAAAATCTCGCGATTGATTGTCACAACGCCGCCGCCGACTTGTTCAACGCGGGCAAAAAGGAAGAGGCGCTTGAAAAAATACAAGAGGGCTTAAAAAAGTTTCCCGGCAACAAAATTCTTTTAAGCGACTTGAAAAAGATTCAAGCGGCTATGGGCTCCAATTAAGGAATTTCTTCCGTCTTGAATTTTTTCCGCGCTTGCGATAACATAGCGCTATGACGATTTATCAAAACATCAACCGTCTTGTCTCATACGCTCTCAAGACCGGTCTCATAACAAAAGAAGATGTAGTGTACAGCCAAAACCGCTTGTTGGAACTCTTCAAGCTTGACGGCTTTGAAAAGGCAGGCGACGAAAAGCTTCCTTCCGTTAAAACAAACGACTTGGAAAATATTTTGCAGGAACTCTTGGACTGGGCCGCAAAGAACGGCGTCTTTGAAGATTCAGGAATCGTCTCGCGCGACTTGTTCGACACAAAGATTATGGGCTTGCTTGTCCCGCCGCCGTCAGACGTCATCGACACCTTCAACACTTTGCGCGACGACTTTTCGCCAAAGCATGCCACAGATTGGTTCTATAAATTTTCCCAGGACACAGACTACATCCGCCGTTACAGGGTTTGCAAGGACTTAAAGTGGAAGGCGAAAACTTCCTACGGCGCGATCGACATAACGATAAACCTTTCAAAGCCTGAAAAAGATCCAAAGGCAATCGCGGCGGCCCGTTCGGCAAAGCAAGGTGGCTATCCTCCTTGCCTTCTCTGCCCCCAAAACGAAGGCTATGCCGGCCGAGTGAACCATCCGGCGCGTCAAAACCACAGAATCATTCCGCTGACTCTTAACAATGAGGCTTGGGGCTTTCAGTATTCGCCCTACGTTTACTACAACGAGCACTGCATTGTCTTCAATAAAAAACACACGCCGATGAAGATTTGCCGCGCCACCTTTGAGCGCCTCTTGGACTTTGTTACGCAATTCCCCCATTACACTTTGGGAAGCAACGCCGACCTTCCGATTGTAGGCGGCTCGATTTTGACCCACGACCATTTTCAGGGCGGCCACTACGAGTTCGCGATGGCAAGGGCTCCGATTGAAACGGAAGTCAAGTTTGCCGGCTATCCTGACGTAAAGGCGGGCATAGTAAAATGGCCCATGAGCGTAATCCGCTTGGACTGCAAAAAGAAAGAAAAGCTCGTTGACCTTGCCCAAAAGATTCTAAAAAAATGGCGGGCCTATTCTGACAAATCCGCCTTTATCTTCGCCAAGACAGACGGAGTTCCCCACAACACAATCACGCCGATCGCCCGCCGCCGCGGAAACGACTTCGAGCTTGACTTGGTTTTGCGAAACAACATCACGACAGAAGAACATCCCCTTGGCGTATACCATCCGCACGCGGAGCTTCACCACATCAAAAAAGAAAACATCGGCCTAATCGAAGTGATGGGCTTGGCGGTCTTGCCGTCGCGCCTAAAGAACGAAATGCAAAAGCTGTCGGAAGCGCTTGTTGCCAACAAGGACATTTCCCGCGACGAGCTTTTGGCAAAGCACGCCGATTGGGTAAATGAACTTAAGGCAAAATACAAGTTCACAAAGGAAAACGCGCAAAAGATTTTGCAAAAGGAAATCGGAATCGTTTTCTCAAAGGTTTTGGAGCACGCGGGCGTTTACAAGCGGAACGCGGACGGAAAGGCGGCCTTCTTGCGCTTTGTCCAAGCCGTGAACAAGTAAATGGACAAGTCTACTTTCGCAAAGATTCTCAAGATAACCTCTCCGATATTTTTCGGCTACGTTTCCATCGGCATTCCTTTTGGCTTGATGGTGGCAAAGGCCGGCTATCCCTGGTGGCTCGCGCCCTTGATGAGCGTGACCATGTACACGGGAACAGGCCAATACATCGCCATCGGAATGTTCGCGGCCGGAGCGAGCCT
>JAILDQ010000261.1 GCA_024689365.1 Treponema sp.
CACCCAAGGCAAAAGGGCGTCTTGCTGCGCCTTGTTCCAGCGATGAACTTCGTCAACGAACAAAATCGTTCTTCGGCTGTAAAGATTTTTAAAGTCTTCCGCTTGCTTGATGGCGTTCCTGATGTCGGCAACGCCGGTAAGGACCGCGTTAAGCGTAAGGAAATTGCTTTTCGTATGGCTTGCGATTACCCGCGCCAAAGTGGTTTTTCCAGAGCCGGGCGGTCCGTAAAAAATGACGGAAGTGAGCTGGTCGGCGGCAATCGCTCGGCGCAAAAGGCGGCCCTTTCCAACGATATGGTCTTGGCCAATGTATTCGTCAAGGTTTCGCGGCCTCATTCGCGCGGCAAGAGGTTCATGCGAACTAGTGTTAGAAAAAAGCGCGTCCGACATTTATTCGCGGTTCCAGTTTCCTCTTGCAGGATAATAGGCCCAAAGTCCTACGTGATCAAATTGAGCGGAATTGGAAGAGCCGTTTCCTGTGTAAACTTGGCTTGCGTAAATTGGAGTTTGCAATTCATTCAATTCAGGATTTGTTACTAACATTGAAAGCACAACGTACGCTCCGCTCATTGTTGCGGCGGCGTTGGTTGTAAAGTTAACCGTCGCTCCCGGAACCTTTGAAGTCAATACTTTATGGTGCATTCCGGAATTCGTTCCAATAAGAATATAGTCCGCTGTAACTCCCAAAGACTGAATAGTATCGGCGCATAACAAGCCTGTTGTCGAAATCTTTTCTCCGCCCCAACACAAATAAGCGCCCAATCCATAATAGTACATTGTGGCTGGCGTTGTTGAAGTTTCGTTCGTTGTGGATCCGTTTGAACTGAAAAAGTAAACGTTGCCGTTGTAATAAACGCACGAGCGGGAAACAAGCAAAGCATTTGAAAAAGGCTTCGTTCCGGCGTTAACGGTTCCCAACGCCATTTCTGTCACTGCCGCGCCGTTCAATTTATAGGCCTTGTTTGTAAGCCCCTTGGTTCCATCGTTCAAAACCAAATAGGCGCTTCTGTTGTCCTCGTTTATTGCGTTTGTGCAGAACAAATATGTGTAAACAATATAATTCTTGTTATAAACTATCGTTCCGCCCGTTCCAACGCCAGTCACCAAAGACCAAGAGACTCCGTCAGCGGAATAATACAATTGACGGCTTACGCCAATATTTGTGCCGTCCTTTTCATACTCTGCCGAAATGCCGACAAGGGCGTAGAGATAATTTTTGTCTGCGGCCAATTTTATTACTTGTCCTGAGGGACTCAAGCAAGGCTGCCAAGCCCCGTAAAAATTAGCGTCCTTGTTTTTGAAATAGATTCCGCCGTTGGCAAGATAATATTTATCCTTAAACCTTACAATCGCCCGAATGTCTCCGGCAATATTGCCGTCTTCCAACGCGACCTCTTTTCTAATATTGTCGTAAACAACGCCCTGGCAAGAAAAAGAAACAAAAGCCGAAAGACTCAAGAGAAAGGCAAGCGCGATTTTTTTTGCATATATATTTTTCATCAAGCCGCTCTCCTAAAAATGGTATTTTACGCCAGCAGAAACTGAGGCCATGTTAAGATAATCGTTTTTTTCCGGTTCCTTAAAATACCATTGCGGCATGTAAGAAAAGAAACCTTCGATTCCCGCTGACCAACTCTCGTTGATTCTATAATAAGCTCCTGCTCCGCAACGCAAAACAAAGGCCGGGAAAAAGGTGTTGCTCAAATAGTTTTCAACCGCCATTCCAACATTCAATGTAATGGGAAATTCAAATTTCTTTATGGCCGGAAGAAAGGTCACTCCAACAGTCATAGGAATGTACGTGAAAATATTGCTTCCGATTGTCGGATTGTAGCCAAAAGCCAATTCCGCGCCAACCGCAAGCCATGTTGTCAAAAAGCGGTTGTAGCTTACCGTTATCTGGCCGCCCACTTTTAGCTTGTCGTCAAAATTCAAAGGAATGCTTGGCATTACGCGAATGTTAATGAATTGGTCTCCAGGAGCGTTTTGCAAATATACGAATTCTTCTCCGTCGTCATAAACGTCAGGCGCGTCTTCGTCTTCTTCGTTTTGGCTGTCGGAAGCCGCAGGCTCTTCGTTTTGCTTTTGAGCGATGCTGTCTTGATTTTGCCGGCTCTGAGTCTCTTGCTTTGTTGAATTGTCCTGCGAAAAGAAATTCGCGCTAGCCAAAAAAAAGGCGCAAAAAGCGAGAACAATTATTTTTAACTTGCTTTTCATAAATCCTCAAATATGGTAGACTATTATATACTTTTTTAGTAAACAAGGCAATAACGTTATAGGTTACAGGGGAATTTGAATGATTATCGATGGAAAGGCAATAGCGGCTGACATAAGGGCCAACGTGGCGAAAAAAACGGCTGAGTTAAAGGAAAAGGGCGTTTTTCCAGCCCTTAGCGTGATTTTGGTTGGCGACAATCCCGCAAGCGTAAGTTACGTCACAGGAAAACAAAAAGCCTTGGCCGAAGCGGGAATGGTTGACAAATCCATTCACTTGCCGGAATCCACTAGCGAAGAAGAATTGCTTGCCTTGATCGCAAAGCTTAACGCCGATCCGTCTGTTCACGGAATTTTGGTCCAACTTCCCCTTCCAATGCATATAAACGAAGAAAAAGTCACTTTGGCGATTGACCCCAAAAAAGACGTTGACGGCTTTCATCCCGTAAATATGGGAAACCTTTTGATAGGAAAAAAAGGCTTTTTGCCCTGCACTCCCCACGGAATTTTGATTTTGCTTGAACGAGCCGGCGTAAAGACAAACGGCGCCAGAGCCGCGGTAATCGGCCGCTCAAACATCGTCGGAAAGCCG
>JAILDQ010000265.1 GCA_024689365.1 Treponema sp.
TTCGCCCGAAAGAATTTCTCCGTCAACGGCCACTTGGTCTTTTTCCAAATCAAGCTTAAAGTCAAAGTCGCGGACGACTTCTCCGTTGACAGTCACAAGGCCTTTTCGAAGAATTTTTTTCGCGTCCTTTCGCGTGCCAAAGCCGGCGTGCGAAAGAATTTTGTCCAGGCGTTCTGTCACTATCCCGCTCCGTTACTTTCGTTTGTCAAGCGGAACATAGGCGCGCTCGGCGCAAACGTTCTTGTAAGCGGGGCGGTAAATGCGGCCACCCGCGACGACTTCCTCAATGCGGTGCGCTCCCCAACCGGCGATGCGCGAAATGGCGAAGAGCGGCGTGTAAAGCTCGCGCGGAATGTCCAGCATCGAGTAAACGAAGCCCGAGAAAAAGTCCACGTTGGCGCAAAGCATTTTCTTTTTGCCGTGAAGCTCGTACAAAACTTTGGGCGCGATTTTCTCGATTTTTTTATACAAGCGGAATTCTTTTAGGCAAGACTTTTCGCGGGCCAGCTTTTCGGCAAGCTCGTTGAGCAAAACGGCGCGAGGGTCGTTGACCGTGTAGACGGCGTGTCCTATTCCGTAAATGAGGCCGGTCTTGTCGTAAGCCTGCTTGGTCGCGATTTTTTTAAGGTAGGCCTCGATTTCCTTGTCGTCAGCCCAGTCCTTTACGTGGGCCTTGATGTCGTCCATCATTTCCATCACGCGAATGTTCGCGCCGCCGTGACGGCTTCCCTTAAGCGAGCCGACGGCCGCGGCGATGGCCGAATACGTGTCGGTGTCCGCCGAAGAAACTACGTGGACTGTCAAAGACGAGTTGTTTCCGCCGCCGTGCTCGGCGTGAAGGATTAGCGCCAAGTCCAAAATCTGCGCCTCAAGCGGCGTGTATTTTTTGTCGGCGCGGATCAAGCGCAAAAAGTTTTCGGCCGTCGAAAGGTTTGGAAGCGGGTTGTGGATGTACATGCTCTTGTCGTCGTAAAAGCGGCGCTTGGCTTGGTAGGCGTAAGCGGCCAAGGTGGAAAAGCGAGCGACCAAGTCGATGCACTGGCGCATTATGTTTCCGACGGAACGGTCTTCAGGATTGGGATCGTAGGAATAGCTTGCCAAAACGCCGCGGGCCATCTTGTTCATGATGTCGTTGGACGGCGCCTTCATGATCATGTCTTCGGTAAAGTTTTCGGGCAAAACGCGGCGGCTTCCCAAGTATTCGCTGAATGTGGCCAGCTGTTTTTTTGTGGGCAAGGCGCCAAAAAGCAAAAGGTAGGCGGCCTGTTCGTAGCCAAATTCGTCGCGCTTTTCAGTGTCGTGGACCAAGTCGGCCACGTCGTAGCCGCGGTACAAAAGGCGGCCTGGAATCGGAATCTTGTTCTTGTTTTCGTCAAGCTCGTAGCCCACTACGTCGCCGATTGTCGTAAGGCCGACAAGGACGCCGGTTCCGTTGGCGTTGCGAAGCCCGCGCTTGACGTCATATTTTTCGTAAAGTTTTGGATTTATTGGATCGTTCTTTTGGGCAAGGACAGTCAGTTGCTTAATGAGCGCTTTGTCAGTAAGATTTTTCATGGCATTCTCCTCGTCATTTTTTGAGCGGCTCGCTCTTTTTTATTAAAAGAATATTTTAATGATTTTGGGGGAATTGTTCAAGATGCCATGCGACCGGCCCAAAACAGCCTTACTCCATGCGGCCGCCGCGAAACACGCCGTCAGGGACTTTTTCGCCGGTGTCTCCATGCCATCCAAGGTTTGCGCAAGGGAACCGCAAGACGCAGTTCCCGATTACGGCGCGAAAATTTAACTCGCGCCGAAAAACGGCTGAGTCAAGGCCTTGAGCGAAGCGTACCTTGACCAGACGTATTTTTTTATAGGAGCTTTCTTATGAAAAGAAAATCTTTTGACGAACTTACGTTCGCGGATGACGGGATGTTCCAGACCGTCATGAAGGACCCACAGATTTCGGCGGAGCTGGTGGAGCGTCTTTTGGGCGTTCGGGTCAAGCAAGTTGCGTACCCGGAATTGGAAAAGGCGATTGAGCCCTACTACACTTCGCATGGCATGCGACTCGACGTTTACCTAAAGGACGAGAACAAAGTCATAGACGTTGAGCTGCAGTCTTATCCGCAAAAGGCTTTGGGCAAGCGCATGCGCTACTACCAATCAATGGTCGATTGCGACAGTCTTATGAAAGGACAGCCTTACACCAAGCTAAAGGAAAGCTACATTTTGTTCATCTGCAAATTCGACCCCTTTCACGACGAAAATAAAAAAGGCTACGGCCTGCCGCGCTACACATTCAAAAACATTTGCTCCGAAAATAATTCGGTAAATTTGGATGACAAATGCCTAAAAGCGGTATATAAGGCAAAGGCATACGAGAGCGTGAAAGACGAGAAAGTCCGCGCGCTTTTGCGATTCATCCAAACCGACGAGCCGGGAGAGGACGACTTTTCAAGGCGCCTTTCCGAGTTCGTGGAAAAGGCCAAGAAAAACGAAAAATTCAGGAAGGAATACGCCGACATGAATTTACACGATTTTGACATTATGACCGAAGCCGCCGAGCAAAAAGCCGTAGAGACCGCGCGAAACATGCTGAAACTAAAGGTTGCAACTTTAGAACAAATCTCGCAAATAACCGGCCTCACACAGGACCAAGTATTGGACTTGCAAAAAGAACTGGTCGCCGAACCCGCCCCCGCAAACTAACGCGCAAAAAAACGGCCTCCCCGCCTTGGGGGAAGCCGGATGCAATAAACAATGTCAGTAAATTAGTTTTCTAAACACAAAGCCGGCACAACGCCGCCAATAGCGATGAGGTGTTCGCCCGTTGCCACCACTACGCCTGTATCGCTGACCGTTTCCGCTTGACAACCGCTTGCATGGCGCCAATAAGAAAGAGAGCGCATCCACCAAAAAGCTCTCCCTTCCCCACCCCATGACACCGACGCTCCGCTAGCTTTGGCATATTCCGTCGGTTGGCGAATTCTCCCAACACTTTCGTATACATAAGAATTTGCACTGGCGGAATCTTCAAAACCGTAGGCGCTCTTGGTCAACTCCTGACAGCTCAAAAGGAATACCTTGTCAGTCGTAGGCGTGTCGCTGGCGTACATATTGATTCCGTTGTTATACCTATTGGCGTCTGCGTCGGGGTTGGTCGAACGGGCGCTGTTGTCAACGCTTGTGTCAGCAATTTTCGCAAGTTCCGCTGCAGTAAAGGCTGTTTTTAAGAACCCTCCCGAAGCGTTGTAGTCGCTATAGGCATAGGTATTTGTGTTACTGTTGAGCCATTTTCGTATTGTTGAATTTTGGTACTTGCTCATCTCGTCGCCAAATCTCATTGCAATTAAACATTTTTCCGCATGCAAAAGCTTTTTTCCGCTTCCGTTGTAATCTGTCGTAAGGACCCGCCACTTTATCGGCTCCACTTTGAAATACTTGTCAGTCAATTTTGCGTACCACTCGCCGTCGCTTCCCTTGTAGTAGGTAAACTCGCCGACCGGATTGGTTTCGCTTTCGTCAACCGTAACATCGGCGGCCTTAATCGTTTGCGGCCAGAGGCCAAATGTCACGACCTCGTAATTAACGCTGCCGTTTCCGTTTCCATGACCAGTTGCAGGTTCTGTTCCGACTAATGTTCCATACGGGATAGAAACCATTTGCGGAACACCTCCGCTAGAATTGGAGCAAGCCGCTAACACAATGTGAAGCGCCGCGCAAGCGAGCAGAGCCGTAAAGCCCGTCATTCTTTTCATACATTTCCTCCTAATTTGTACGAATATTTTTTTCATAGCGGCCTATTTTACAAAAAAAATTAGAACTTGTATTGAGTAAAAAGGAATAGAAAATACGGGACTTTAGTCCCTAAAAAGACGGGAGTAAAATCGCTTTTTTTGAAGAATTTTCAGAAAAAAAGCTAAAAAAAACAAAAAAATGTCTATCTTATATATGCAAGAAAAAAAATATTGTAACCAACTGAAATTAAAAACTCACGCGCTACAAATCTTCCAATATAAAAGGCAGCATGTAAATCGGCTTTAACATGAGGCTTCCTTCCCGGCCAACGTCTTTTTGAGAAAGCAGGAAGGAGCCTGAAACATGCTTAGAATATTTCTTGCAAAAAACGTCGATGGATTCGTGGGATTTGGTTGCGGAAGACTTTATTTCCAGAGGAACGATTTTCGCGCCGGACTGCAACAAAAAATCTATTTCATAGCTATGGACGCTTCCTTTTTTTTGCCAAGTGTGGTAGTAAAGCGCGCGGTTTGCGGCGGTTATTATTTGCGCCACGGCGTTTTCGTAAAGATAGCCCAAATCGGCGGGAAGTTTGTCGCTCAAAAGCTTTGCGTAAATGTTTTCGCCGGCGCTTGGCGATGCTTCAAAAATCATGGCGGTAAAAAGCCCCACGTCAGAAAGATACAGCTTGAACGTTTCGTCATCCTGAGTTTGCGAAAGCGCCGCGTTTGGATTGAGCGCGTTGAAACATGGAATCACTGTTTTTGAATCAAGCAAGTCGGACAGGCGCTCCATGTCTTTTTGCGTCTTTCTTTTTTGCGTGGCGCTTGAAACGACATAGCGCTTTTTTCCGGTCGCCAACTGGCTTGGTATTGATTTGTACATTTTTCCGATAAGCCCCGACTCGTCGATTTTCTTAAAGTCATCTATGTACAAATCGATGATGTCTCGCTTGATTCTGTCTATCTGCGAAAAATTTTTTCCGTCCACATACGCTTGAACCGCTTGCGGCATTCCGCCTACCGCCATATAGATTCTAAAATCCCGCATAAGGGAACGATTGACCGCGTTTCCAACGGGCCTGTTCGTTTTGTACAACTCCCTCAAAACGCCGTAAGAGTCTTTTCCGACCGCCCACATAAATTCTTCGTAGTCCATAGGATAAACAGGAATCTTATGTTCCTCCGACGGAATGACTATGTCCTTCACATTTTTTTTAATGCTTATCAACGAGCCGGTTTCTATATAGTCATAGCGGCCGTCCGCCAC
>JAILDQ010000295.1 GCA_024689365.1 Treponema sp.
GTAAGCGAAAAGACAAAGCTTTCTCCTGAAGGAATCGAAGGAAAGGCCGGCGTTACGATTAGCGGCGGAACAATCAACCTTGCCACTACCGACGACTGCATCAACTCAAGCGCAACTTCAGGAAACATTACGATTAGCGGCGGAACGATTTACGCTTATGCAAGCAGCAATGACGTCGTTGACTCAAACGGAACCCTTACAATTAGCGGCGGAACCCTTGTAGCCTTGACCGCAACAAATCCTGAATGCGCCTTTGACTGCGACAACAACACGTTCGCGATTACAGGCGGAACATTTATCGGAATCGGAACCAACAACTTCTCTTCGCCCACGGCAGCTTCTTGCACCCAAAGCGTAATCGTTCTTAGCGGAAACTATCTTGGAACTGTCGGAAAAACATTCGCCTTGGAGGACTCAAGCGGAAACGCTGTCTTTGCCTTTACGATTCCGTCTGCCATTTACAGCTCGCTCAGTTCAAGCAACATAGCGATTTTCTCTTCGCCAAAAATTGTGGCTGGAACAAGCTACAGCCTTTATTCGCCGGTTACCGTAAGCGGCGGTGTGAGCCAAAACGGCTTGTTCACGACGCTCCCGACCGTAAGCGGCGGCTTGGCCTACTTGTCGGGCATTTCAACTTCCACCAGCAATTACGTTTATTCCACAAACGCGGGAACAAACGCAGGCCCGCAAGAAGGAACGCATCCCAACGGCGGACCTGGCCAGCAATGATTGAATTGTAGCTTTTAGATTGGCGCTCCGGCTTTTTAGGTCGGAGCGTTTTTTTATTGGAAAGAAAATTTTAAGAGCTTTCCGGTTTTCTTCAGGTCTTTTCCCAATTTAGCGAAATCGATTTCCCCGGGTGAATTGACCAAAATTTCAACCTTGAATTTTTCGTCTTCAAAAGTGTTAGAGTAGTTCATTTCGCGCATTATGATTCCGTGAGCGGCCAAAACTTTTTTTACGGCCTTGATGTCGGCGTCGTCGTTTGAATAAGTCAAGTTTATCATTTTCATTCTTGACGCCGGAAAATAAGCGCGTTCGATTTTTTTAAAAAGCGGCAGGGTGATAATTATAAATATAAAGACAAAAATTGCCGGAAGGTAAAGTCCGTATCCAATTGCCAGGCCAAGCGCCGCCGATGTCCAAATGATCGCGGCGGTTGTTATTCCCATAATGTTAAGGCCTTGGCGCATTATTACGCCGCCGCCCAAAAAGCCGATTCCTGTAACAACGCCCGCCGCGATTCTTGTTGGGTCGCCGCTGGCTTTTGTGGCGGCTCCGGCTCCGTAAAAAGAAAGGATTCCCAAAAGCGAGCAAGAGGTTGTAATCAAAAGCATCGTTCTGATTCCAATCGCGTGCATATGGTTTCGTCTTTCTATTCCCAAAAGAATTCCAAAAACCGAGCTGATGAAAATTTTCAGGCAAGATTCCAAAACAAAGTGGTCTGTAATATAATTCATGAAAAACTCCTAGCGAAAGAGAGAAAAGCCAGGGCCTTTGGCGCCGGTCTTTATCCAGTTGAGGCTTTGTTTTAAAGACAGCTTGTTTTTTTGATTGTCAACTTCGTCCATGTAAGAGCAAATCCATTCGCCAAGGTTTCTGTCGCGAGAGGCGCTTTCGTTTGTCAAATCGCCTCTTGCCAAAAGAATCGTCACGTATTCCCGGGCGCCGTAGATTGCCGCGATGTTTTCGGCAAAGGCTTGGAAAGCCTGGGCGGCCGCCGCCACTATTGGACCGGAAGCCATCGGAATCGTGGAGCGCAAGGATGGATTTTTTGTCGCCTCATATTCGCTGCAGGATCTCTTAATTAAAAAGGCAAGTTTTGGCGCAAGGCTTTTTTCTTCCAAGCCCGCGTTCATGCTGTATTTTTTTTCAAAGCGGCTCAAAAGCTCCAAGGTCAAATACTGGTAGCCCAAGAGAGCCTCGTCAATGCCTTGAGAGCATTCTTGCGGAGTCAATAAATTGAATTTGGCCGAATAGTAGCTTTCGTCAAAATACAAAACGGCTTCGTCAATTTTGTCAAATTCTGTTTCGGCGTTTAGAACCAAAGTCCTTGCGTTTATCGGAGACGTTCTTAGCCATTCAAAGGCGCTGATGTTTGCCGAAGCGGCCGGCTTTGCTCCCTTTGCCGCTGTGACTGCGATTTTGCGCATCTTTACTTCCGCGCCGTCAACAAAATCCGATCCGTCAGGCAAGTCTTTGCCCGCGATTAAAAGTGATTTGCTCATGCTTTCAATTATACTACACTCCTCGCTATTTTGCTAGCGCTAATATTGAACGCGCCATTCCGGGGCGCTACTAGAAAAACAATGCGAACTTTTATATAATGGAAACATTATGAAACTTTGGTTAAAATACTTGATTGGCGCCCTTCTTGGTTTGGCCGCCGCCTTGATTTTGCCGCTTGATTCCTTGCAGGGAGCTGCGGCGCTTTCCTTCATAACAGAGATGATTGTTCGCATCGGCCGCTACACCCTTTTGCCCCTTTTGTTCTTCTCCGGAATTATGGCCGTATACAGAATGCGCGAGGACGGCCTTCTTTTGAGGACCAGCCTTTGGACGGCGGGAACGATTGTGGTTTCTTCCATATTGCTTACGGCGCTCGGATTTTTTTCAATCTTAATCGTCCGCTTGCCCCGCATTCCAATCACGACCGAACGCGTCAATGAAATCGCTTCTGTTGACTTGAAAAATTTTTGCCAGGAAATATTTCCGTATTCATCCTTTGACGCTTTGACAAAAGGCTCTTTTTTGCTTCCGGCTTTTGTCTTTGCCTTGATAATCGGCGCGGGCTGCTGCATGAGCCATTCAAACATAAAGCCGGTTCTTTCGTTGACCGATTGCTTGAGCGAACTTTTTTACAATGTTTCGACAGTCTTCACAGAACTTTTTTCGGCTGGAATCGTTTTCGTAATGTGCAGCTGGGCCATTCAATTTAAGAGCGTTTTAAAAAGCGGAGTCTTCACTCCGTTAATCATAATGCTCGCCGTTGAATTTCTTGTTTTGACAGGAATCATCTATCCCCTTATCGCCCGTTTCATTTGCCGCAACGGAAAGCCGCTCAAGATTTTGCGCGCTTCCTTGGCTCCCTTTATGACGGCCCTTTTGTCAGGCGACACAAACTTGGCTTTGCCGGTTGAAATCCGCTTGGGAAAAGAAATGCTCGGAATCCGCCAGCGCACAAACGGCTTTGCCTTTCGCCTCTTTTCTATTTTCGCGCGAGGCGGAACATCCCTTGTCTCCATCATTTGCTTTGTGGTGATTTGGAGATCTTATTCAACCTTGAACATAGAATTTTTTGACATGTTCGCGATTTCGGTCACAGCCTTTTTGCTTTCTTTTGTGATGGGAAATTTGCCGGTCGGCGGAACCTTTATGACCCTTACGATTTTGTGCTCGATGTTCGGACGCGGAATGGAAACCGGCTACTTGCTCTTGCGTCCTGCGGCTGTAATCATCGGATCTTTTTCGGCCTTGTTCGATGTTTCAACCGCGATGTTCGGCTGCTACATTGTGGCCAACAATACAAGAACGATTGAGCGCCACCGAGCCTGATTTTGCCTTTTGTAAAATGAAACAGCCGCGAGCGAAAGCTCGCGGCTGTTTTTTAGGCTTTACAACTCTTCAGGTTCGTCGCTTTTTTCCGGGGCGTTGTCCCTAAAGTATTGCTTGTTCTTGTCCAAAAAGGCGTAGGAAGAAACAGGCTTTCCAAAGAAAAATCCTTGGTACTTGTCCGGCTTGAGCTTTGAAAGAATTTCCACGTCGCTTTCGGATTCGATGCCTTCCAAACAAACCTTCATTCCCAAATCGTGGGCCATGTTTATTATGTGCTCGATTACCCGACGCTCGCTGTCGCCGTCTTTTCCCATCACCGCCTTGTGGACAAAAGAGTAGTCCAATTTTAGGGTGTTTGCGTGCAAGTTTTGGATGTAGCGCAAGTTTGAGTAGCCGGTTCCAAAGTCGTCTATGTCGATGTTGATTCCCAACTTGTGGAATTCGTCAAAAAGCCTTTGCAACTCGTCGTGGTCTATGTAGCCGCTTTCAGTGATTTCAAGCGTGATGTTTTGCGGGTTCACTTTTGTTTTTTCCAAGGCGCACTCAACGTCAAAAAGAATGTCGCTTCTTTCAATCTGAACGTACGAAAGGTTCACGCTCATATGGAAATTTCTGTCGTACTGGTTCCAAATGTGGCATTGGTTGAAGGCCTTCATCAAAATCCATCGGCCAACCGGAGCCATCAAGCCTGTTTCTTCCAAAACAGGAATCACTTGGTCGGCGCTGATTTTTTCTGAATTGGGCGGGCCCCACCTTAAAAGGGCTTCCGCTCCGATGACGTGAAGCTTTCTTTCGCCGGTTTTTGGATTGAAGTCCGTGGCGTCGATGACAGGCTGGTAGTAAATTTCAAAGCCGCTGAAATTGTTCTTTACGGAATCCCTAAGCTTGTCTCGCAAGTCCAAGCGGTTTACGTGCTTTGAGTATTCCGAATTGTTGAAAAAATACAAATTGTTTTTGCCGCTCTTTTTTCCCATTGAAAGGGAGAAGTCGGCTTTTTTAATCAAGTCCTTGAGTTCGCTTATGTCGTTGATGAAGGCGACAATTCCAGCGGAAATCGTAAAGACGACCGAATAGTCCAAGTCAAATTCAATGTCGCTGATTCTGCGCTTTAAGCTTTGGTAAAGCGTCTGCGCGTCGGTCGCCGTTCCGCCGCCAACGTTAAGCAAGGCGATTTTGTTTCCGCTAATTCTATAAGCAAGCGTTTGCTCGTCTTTTGTTTGTATGCAAGTTTTGGCGACTACGTTAAAAATCTTGTCGCCGGCTTCCAAGCCAAGGCTCGCGTTGATGTGCTCCAAGCCTTCGATTCTAATAGCCAAAATAAAGCCTGAAACGCTGCCTTGCGCCCTGCGAACGTCGTTGTAGTCGGAAACCATCTGCGCTTCAAGGGGAAGGCCGGTAACGTCGTCCTTTTGCCTGGCTTTTAGGCAAAGGGTTCCTGTCAATATCGCCTGTCCGTTTGGAAGGGGAGTGTATTTTGCCCTCAAAAAAACGAGCGCGTAGGAACCGCTCGTGGCCTGCATTCTGCATTCAAGCGCGAAGTCTTTTGGCGTTTTGCTGTCTTTCTTTAAGTCTTCTATGCAATCGGTAAAAAGCTTTTGGTCGTCCACGTGCACGATGGAAGTTAAAGTTTGAATGGCGTTTGAAAAATTTGCTGATGGAAATTTTATGAATTTGACACATTCGTCGCTTATTGAGCATGTGTCTTCTTTGAGGTCAATTAAAAAAATAAAGTCATTCAAGCCGGATTCTTTTATTGAAGCCGAAAAATTTTGAGACTTGAATATGTCGTTAGTGTTCTCTTCCATCTACTTTTTTATATTTTACACCATATTTTTAATAAAAACAATTGATTTTTATAAATATTTTAAAAAAAATCAAGGGCTTGCCAACGATTTTTCGTTAAATAAAAAAAAATTATATTTTGACAAAAAGAGTTCACAAAATGGCCTTTATGCGTTACTATTATAACGATCAAAATGAATCTCGTTGATTTCTTGTTGTTTCGCGGAGAAAAAGAGCTCATAGCGAATAACCGCGAGCCGGTAAAAGTTTATTTAAACTCGATTTTGTTCGCCGCGGCCGCAATTTTCGTTATTCTCGTTGGCGGAATGACTTTTGTTTCGTTCAAGTTGAACTACAACGACTCTTATAAACAAGCTTACAGCTTTTTTTTTGTTGTCGGCGCCTTGTATTTGATTGTTTACAGGGTTTTTAGGAAATTCGTCAAAAAGCATCCGCTTCCCTTTGTTTACGCCTTCTTTTTTATATTTTTTTGCTTTACTATCAGGGCAAATTTTTCATCGGTCAATCCCCAGGAATACGTTTCTGCCGTTTGCGCCATGTTCATGATTCCCCTTTTGATTTTGGACAGAAGCTTTAGAATCAACGCTTTTGTGACCCTTTTGCTTCTTTCAAGCCTTTTCATTTCATACAAATTCAAGGGCCCCGGTTTTGTCGAGCGCGACGCGGTGAATATTATAGTTTACTATGTTGCCGGCATTGTTTTGGGTAAAAGCGTCAGAATAAACCGCCTTAAGGGCTTTGACGCGGAAAGGGTTCTTACAATAGAAAGAAACACCGACTCGCTGACAAAATTGGACAACCGCCGAAAGCTTTTTGAATACCTTCGCCGGGGAAACGAAAGCGTTTTGATGCGGCCAACCGGAATGTTCATGATTGACATCGACAAGTTCAAGCAATACAACGACCATTACGGCCACCGCGCCGGAGACATTTGCCTTGGAATCATCGGAAACTGTTTTGCGGAATTTGGCAAAAAAAACAATATGAAATTTTTCCGTTACGGCGGCGAGGAATTTTGCGCGCTCTGTTGGACAAAGGACTATTTGGAGCTTGCCGCTTGCGCCGAGGATTTGCTTCAGGCTATCCGCGACTTGAGAATTCTTTTTAATGTTGACGGAACTTCAAGCGGCGTCGTCACAATCAGCTTGGGTTTCTCTTATTTTGACAGAAACGAAAACGACTACAATTTTGAAACTATGATAAAAGTCTCGGACGCCGCCCTTTACAGCGCCAAATCCCACGGAAGAAACTGCGCTCGAGGCGCCTAGCTCAAGCCTTTTTTTCAAAGCCGCGAAATAATTGACGAGAACGCGAAAAAGGAATATCCTATAAGGCATGAATAGCAAGACAAAGAATTTGTTGATTGTAGCCGCCGTGATTCTTGTCGCGGTTTTTAGTGTTTACCGCTTTTTTGTGGGAAACTATAATACTATCGTTACTTATGACGAGAATGTTGAAGCCCAATGGGCCCAGGTTCAAAACCAGTACCAAAGGCGCCAGGACTTGATTCCGAATTTGGTCGCCACGGTTCAAGGTTACGCCCATCACGAGCAGGACACTTTTGTTCAAGTGACCCAAGCCCGCGCCGCGGCCGAATCTTTCGCTGGAGCCGGCGTTCCTAAAAATGCGCAGGAAATGGAAAATTATCAGGCCGCGCAAAACACTTTGACAACCGGCCTTCACAGCCTTTTGGCCGTTGCCGAAAATTACCCTGAACTAAAGGCCAACGAAAACTTTTTGGCCTTGCAAGACCAACTTGAAGGAACTGAAAACCGAATCGCCGTTGCCCGCCAGGATTACAACAAGTCGGTTCAAAAATACAACACTTTCATCAGAAAGTTTCCGCAGAGCATAATCGCAAACCAACACGGCTTTGAAAAACGTCCCCAGTTTGCGGCAAGCCAGGAAGCCCAAAGCGCTCCCAAGGTTGAATTTTAGTGAACTCAAAAAAGCTGGTAAAAAAACTCAATCTTTCCAATGAGGCTTTTGACAAGGTTGCCCAAAGCATAAAGGCCGCCGAGTCAAAAAGTTCCGGCGAAATAGTTTTGGCCTTGACCGCCGAAAGCAGCGACTATTCTTTTTGGGAATTGTTCGCGGCTGTAATCGTTTCTTTGGCGCTTACGATTTGCATGCTGCCTTTTGCCGGAGAGATTCTCGGTTTTTACGAGTCCCTCAATTGGAGCGCCGAAGACTGGGCCTTGCCCGCAATCTACGGTTTTGCGAGTTTTTTCTTGATTTTGATTCTGTTTGTCGCCTTTAATTTTTTTCTTCCCCTTGACAGAATTGTAATTCCCCGCCTTTTCAAGAGCAAGGCTGTAAGCGACAGGGCGATGAGGGCCTTTGTCGAATGCGGGATTCATTCAACCAGAGACTCTACGGGAATCTTGATTTTTGTCTCCTACTTGGAAAAGGAAGTTCGCATTTTGGCGGACAAGGGAATTGCCCAAAAAATAGGGCCTGATTTGTGGCGCTTGATTGCAAACGGTTTGGCTGAAGAAATCGGAAAGAAGAACGTTCAGGCCGCTTTTTGCGAGGCGGTCGAAAAATGCGGCGAGCTTTTGGCCCAATATTTTCCGGCTGACAAAGACGACAATCCAGACGAGCTTGGAAATGGAGTTGTGATTTTAGAAAAATGAAAAAAATCGCCTTGACATTTTTAGCGGCTTTTTTTGCCGCCAGTCTTTTTTCTCTTGAAATTCCCGAACTTACGGGGCCGGTAATGGATTTGGCCGGAATAATGTCGCCCGAAAGCCGCGAGGATTTGGAAGCCTGCCTTTTGGACGTTGACTCTTCCTCTTCCGCGCAAATCGCCGT
>JAILDQ010000316.1 GCA_024689365.1 Treponema sp.
GGCTTTTTCATGCTAGAAGTTGAATGTAAGCGTGATAACGGTCAAGTCGTTTGCGGAGAATTGGTTTACCAATGACTCAAACTTAACCTTAACCTTTTTGCACGCGTCGTCAAGATATGAAAGATAATACATGCCCAAATCAGTTCCCTCTTGGCCTTCCGGCATTTCGCGGTAAAAGTCAACGAGAGACCTCTTGTTGGTATTTGCCTGCTGGGCAGCGTCGATGGTGTCCTTAACTTCCTGGAACTCGTCGGTCTTGTTGTAAATCGTTATTTGCAAACGGCCTTGCTTTCCGATTGAAGTTGAACCGCCTCCAAGCTTCCAACTCAAGAATACCAACTCGCCCTTAGCCTCAAGTTCGTGAACGATTTTCTTTCTGACATCAGGGTCGAGAATCAGCATGTTTATGTCGTCGCGGCCCGGATACATTGTCTGGGCTTCTTTTGTAATGTTGGTGTTTTCGCTGTTAAGGGCCAATTCCATAATCATCGTGGAAATGTAGTCGGCGACTCGGCTCTTGTCCATATAGCGCGAAAGAACCATTCGGGTTTGGCTTACCAATTCCGAAAAGCCCTCGTCCTTGTGGAAAAGGGTGAAAATATGCCAGTTGAGAAGGCTCAAGCGGTTCATGAATTTTTCGGACATCAAAAGATAGATGTTCTTTTCTTCCGCCGAATACTCCTTGTTGGTCATTACGTTTTTCCAAATCGGAGTCAAAATGTTTTTGCGGATTTGGTCAATCAAGGCGTTTTTGTTTGAAAGCTCCGCCCTCAACTGCTTGTCGGAAATCTGGGTTTTTTCGTCAATCAAGCTTCCGGCGTGGGTGCGGTTGTATTTTCTAACGCAATCTGTTTCAATCAAAGCCTGAAAGATTTCGCGGTCAAACTGCTTGTACATTACGGAGTAAACAATGAGCTTTGAAAGGTCCATTATTTCCTGGCGTTTTGAAACAAATTCCGACATTGAGATTTCTATTTTAGAAATGTAGTCAATCAAAATCATGTTTTGAATCGACTGGGGGGAAAACTTGTTCAAAGAGATTCCATACTCTTCGACATTGTCCGCCATTTTGATTCTGAGAAGCTTCTTTTTGTGGCTTATAAAGTTTGAAGTTCCGTCTTCCGTCAAAATAATTTTGAGCGGCAAGTCGAGCATGAATTTTTTACCGGACGCCATCTATGTATTTTTTACTCCATTGTAAAATGAAAGACATATGTCTTTACAAATTAAAATTATATCATAGTTTAAATTTATTGTCTACAAAAATATTCACAAAAAGCCATGGGAATAGTCTAAAAATCCATTACTGGCCAAGCAAATCTTCAACCTTTTTGCATATTTCGTTCAAGGGCTCGTAAAAGCGCTTTGTCTTTGGAAGGCTGTCCAAGAAAATCCTTCCGTAGCGTTTTTCCATAATTCTTCTGTCAAGGACAATGACAGCCCCCTTGTCGGTGGAACGGCGGACCAAACGGCCAAAGCCCTGCCTGAATTTTATGACCGCTTCCGGAAGGCTCAATTCCATAAAAGAAGAGCCTCCCCGCCTCTCAACTTCCTCCGCCCGCGCCGCAAACACAGGATCGCTTGGAACGCTAAAGGGAAGCTTTACGATAATGACTTGGCTCAAAGAGCTTCCCGGCACGTCAATGCCTTGCCAAAAGGAATCCGTGGCGAACAAAACGCTCGTTTCGTCGTTCTTGAATTTGTCCAAAAGCCTAAAGCGGTCGTCGTCACCTTGCTTAAAGACGTTTATGCCGGCTTTTGAAAGCTCGTATTGGCAAGTGCTGAAGGCGCTTCTCAAAGAATCGTAGGAGGTGAACAAAACCAAGGCCCTGCCGCTTGACGCCTTGACCAGCTTTATCAAAGCCAGCTCGACGTATTGCTGGAACTCTATGCTGTCAGGAAAAGGAATGTCGTTTGGCGCGGCGAACAAAACGTTTTTTTCATACGGAAACGGAGAGTCAAAGCCCTTGCTTTTAAGGCGGTTTTCCTCCACAAAAGAAAGGCCTGTCCTTCTTGTCCAAAAGTCAAAGCTTCCGGCGATTTTCAACGTGGCGCTCGCGCAAACGACGCTTTCCATAGGCTCAAAAACGCCTGTGTTCATCAAGGGCGCGATGTCCAAGGGAGTCCTTGAAAAAATTATGTAAAAAGGATTTCCGTCCTTTACAAATTCCTCGTTCAAGCGCTGTTTTTGAATCCAAAAAACTTGGTCGCGCTTTTCATCCCAAAAGCTAAAGTCCTTGCAAACGCTTGCCGCGTCCTCAAGGCGCCGAGCGATCGCCTTTGTCTCCCAATAGGCGTTTTCGCTCTTGTCCTCGTCGCTGATGTTTTCGCATATTTCCCTGACCAGCGCGACCAAGCGGCCCAACTCGCCCCCAAGGCTAGAAAGCAATGAAAGAAGCGGCGCAAAGGCCGAAGCGTTTTTGTCGCAAAGGCGGCAAGTCCATTCCTTGTCCAAAAGGTCAAGGGCCGCGGTCTCCAAACTTTTGATGCAATCCTTGATTCGTTCAACAGACTCGCCGACTTTTTCCGTGTTGTCAGGCCCGGTTGAAAGAGCGGTCAAGGTGAAGATGTATCCGGCAAGGCTTTGCTTTCGCTCCCTGTAAAGAAGGTTCAACTGCTTGAAAATCTTAAAGCGGGTCACTTGCTCGCTAAAAAAACTTGTGGCCGCGCTTTCAATTCCGTGGGCCTCGTCAAAAACAATTCTTTTGTAAGGAGGCAAAACCGCGGCGTCGTCGTAGCCAACGGCGTTCATTCGGCTCTCTATGTCCGCGAACAAAAGGTGGTGGTTCACAACCAAAATTTGCGCGTCGCTCGCTTCCCTTCTTGCAGCCATGACAAAACAGGAATCCCTAAAAGGACAATGAAGGCCCATGCAAGCGTCGCTTTCAGAACAAATGCGGCCCCAAAGATTTTCGCTCGGATTAAAGGAAAGGTCGCTCTTGCTGCCGGTCGGGCTTGACTTTGCCCATTCGGCGATTTTTTCAAGGGCCTCTGTTTCAGTCATAAAAAGGTCGCGCTCTTTTCCAAGCTCTTCCAAACGCCTTAGGCAAACGTAATTGTTTCGGCCTTTGAGCAAAACAGATTTTATGTCCAAGCCCAAAATCTTTTTGGCCGCGGGAATGTCCTTTTCGCTGAGCTGTTGCTGAAGGTTTATGGTGCCGGTTGAAATCACAACGCGCTCTTTGTTTTTGTTTGCCCAAAGCATTGAGGGAATCAAATAGGCAAAGCTTTTTCCGACGCCGGTTCCAGCCTCGTAGGCGGCGATTGAATTCTCGTTGAAGGCTGAGGCGATGTTTTTCAGAAGGTCAACTTGCGAAGGCCTTTCCTCAAAGTTTGCCGACATCGCGCTTAAAGGCCCGCCCTTTTGAATGAACGAAGCCGCGCTTTCTTGATCCAAAAGCTCAAGCTTTTTGGGCGGAACGGGCTCCATCACAACATAAACTCTGTCAACGGAATTGTTTACGATAAAAAAGCCCGAAAGGTTTTCGTTTGCCCGGCTTGCGACTGCCATGTCAGCTTCGCTCGGAGTCAAGTCTCCCCCAGGATGGTTGTGAATTAGAACGCAAGGCTCGCGCGTCTCAAAAAAGTTCACGTCGACGCTATGCTCGTTTCCGCGAGCGCAAGCCTTAATGGAAGTGACAATGCAATTTTCGTTGATTTGCCCGACAAAGAAAACTTCGTTTCCGTCAGCGTCTTGAATCTCCCGCCGCATCTTGATGATTGCTGGCATCGAGATTCTTTCTTCCGCCTTCATAAAATCCCACCACAAAAAAAAAGCGCCAAAGCAAAAAGCTTTGCGCGCTGTTCACATCTCCTACGGGAATTGAACCCATGTTGTCGGGATGAAAACCCGATGTCCTAACCACTAGACGAAGGAGACACGCCGACTTGCGTCAACGTTTGGCATATTAACATAAAAAGAAATTTGTGTCAAGTGTCTGAAGAAAAAAAATATTTTATAAAAAGGCTTTTTCAATTACATCATGTCAAACTTTTTGTTCAACTTTGAGCGCAAGGCCTTGCATTCGTCATTGTCAAGGCCAAGACGTTTTGCGTCGTTCAAGTCCTCAAGCGCTTTTTGGTAATCCGCCAAATTAAAGTAAGCCAAGGCGCGCCTGTAATAAGCGTGGGACTGAAAGCCGTTCACAGAAAGCGATTGTGTAAAGGCTTCGATCGCCTTTTCGTTTTGGCTTGTAACGCCGTAAACGATTCCCATATAATAAAGGGAGCGAAAATTGTCCTTTCCGAATTTAACGCTTTTTTCAAAATCCTCCAGCGCCTGATCATACTTGTTTTGCGCGAAGAAAGCCATTCCCCTGTGCTTGTGAATGACAGAAAGAACAGTGTCGTTCAATTGCGATTTTGAAGAAAGGATTTCAGAATAAATGTTTACCGCCAAATCCAAGTTGCCGCTGTTGTGGGCTTG
>JAILDQ010000319.1 GCA_024689365.1 Treponema sp.
TATTTTTTCTTTCATTAGCAACGGCCACGAAATCGGCGGCTTTTTCAACGTATCGAAAGACGCTCAAAAAATACTAGACAGCATGTTGAAGGCCTACCGCTCGTAAATGTTTGACCTTACGATTGTATGCAAAGTCGTTGACAATTTTGGCGACATCGGCTTTGTGTACAGGCTTTCAAAAAATCTCATAAAAATAAATCCCTCATACAATATAAGATTGATTGTTGACGACTTGGAGTCGTTTAAAAAAATAGCTCCGTCAATTGATTCAAGCAAAGCGGAACAGGAACTATTGGTATCTTGCGCGGCCGATACAGGTAACGAAGACAAGCCTATAACTGCGGGCCGCCTGCGAGTATTTGACGCGAAAGCCGCCGCTATCTGCGCGCGAGAGTGGACGCAAAATCCGCCGCGAGTAATCCTAGAGTGCTTTCAATGCGGCCGCCCAGATTGGCTGGATGACATTTTGTTTGACAAGAAGCCTGATGATTCAGCGGACGAAAAAAACGCGCTCAAGGCTTTTATAATCAATATTGATTATTTGACCGCGGAAGATTACGCCGAAGAATTTCATTGCCTGAAAAGCGGAACAAGAAGCGCAAATATTCGAAAAGTAAATTTTATGCCGGGTTTTACAAACAAAACCGGCGGCTTGATTTTGGACATTCCACACGTGGAAAATAATGCAAGCGGAATTGCTGGCAAGACAAAAAGCTCTGAGCCGCAAGTATTGATGTTCAGCTATCCAAAAGATTTTGTTCCGATAATTCGCGCGATAACTCGATGGAACAAAAACGCAAAAATCAATTTGGCTCAGGGCGCCGGAAAAGAAAGTTTTTTAAAAAGCGCGCGCGAAGTTTATGGAAAGACTGAAACTGCGGAAGCAGAAATTGTTGGAAAGACTGAGACTGCGAGCGAAATAAAAAATCTATGCAAGACAAAAAAAGCGGCCGGCCCAAAAATATTTGAGCTTCCCTTTTTGTCGCAAGAGGAATGGGACAAAAATCTTTACGCGCAAGACATTCTTTTTGTTCGCGGTGAAGATTCTTTGAGCCGCGCTTGTTTGGCGGGAAAGCCTTTTGTTTGGCAAGCCTACTTGCAGGAAGACGATTACCAGTTGGTAAAAGTCCGCGCCTTGCTAAAAAGAATGAAGCCTTATTTTGCCGAAGAAGATTTTTTGGCAATAGAAAAATTTTGGCTTTTGTACAACGGCGCGGAGATTGCGGGCTTGGATAAAAATTGTTTGCAAGGTCAAGAAGCGCGCGGCGTGATGGAAGCGGCCTGCTATGATTTTTTGCAATTGTCGCAAAAAACGCGCGTGGGTTTTGAAGCGTTTTCAAAAAGCTTAATCGAATTAGGAAACTTTAGCGAACATTTGGACAAGTACATTCAAGGCATTCAGGGATTGTAAATGAAAAAATTTTTTTTGAACGAACGCTTTAACAAAAAAATCGGGCCGCGCTTTTGGGCTGGAATTCATCTTGCGCTTTTTGTCGCTCTAGCCCTTTGTTTTTTTGCGGGAAGGAAATTTTTTGTCAACGCAAACTTGTTTGACATTTTGCCAGACTCGTCTTCGTTAAAGGAACTTTCAAAAGCGGACAAACTTTTAACGAACAAAAGCGGAAGGCAATTTTTTATTTTGGCCAAAGCAAAAAGTTTTGAGAGCGCAAAAAAAGCGGCAAGCCTTTTGAACGAAGAATTGCAAAAAGCGGATTTTGAAAAAAAGATTTTCGCAAGCTTGTCCTTTGAAGCGCAAGAAAACACCCTTGAAGAAATTTTAAATTATTATTACAAAAACCGTTTTTTGCTTTTGGACAAAGAAACAATTCAGAAAATAAATTCACAAGGCGGAATCGAAGAATTAAAGGAAGAAGCCTTGCAAAAAGCCTTTGGCGCTTTTTCTTTTGAGCCCTTGGAATTTTTGGAAGGCGATCCGTTTTTTCTGGCCGATTTGGAATTGCAAAATTTAATCGACGCTCTTTCTAAAACTGGAATGGCCTTGGCTTTGCGCGACGGTGTTTTGGCCGTTGAACATGAAGGCGAAAATTATGTCATGCTTCGAGGCGAGTTGACAGAAAAGGGCGCGGGCATTTCTAACAAAAATAGCGGCGTAAAAATCATTTATGATTGTTCAAAAAAAGTCGCCGAGTCGAATGATTTTGGCGGAGAAAAAGTTTCGTTCGTTTATTCCGGTTCGCCGTTTCATAGTTACAAGAGTTCTTCGAGCGCGCAAAGGCAAGTTGCTATAATCAGCCTCTTGAGCTTTATGGCCGTAATTTTGCTTTTGCTCTATGTTTTTAGAAGCGTGCGGCCTTTGCTCTATTCGCTTGGCGCGATTGGCTTGAGCGCGGCTTTTGGATTGGCCGCGGAACTTTTGGCCTTTGGACAAATTCACGTTTTGACATTTGTTTTTGGAACGACCTTAATCGGAACCTGCTTGGATTACAGCGTGCACTTTTGGACGAGATTTTATTTTGAAAAAGAGGCCCGGGATGGAGTTGACGCGCGAAATAAAATTTTAAAGGGCCTGACCCTTTCTTTTGCATCGACAGAGATTTGTTATTTGACAATGCTTTTCGCGCCATTCGCGCTTTTAAAGCAAATTTCAGTTTTTTGCTTTGCGGGAATCTTGAGCGCGTATTTGACAAGCCTTTTGTTTTACCCAAAACTAAAGGCGGCGAAAAAATTGGATTTTCCAAAAAGCGCGAATTTTCTATTGTCAAAAAATCACGGCGCTTTGACGCTTTTTTCCCGAACGCTTTTTATTCTTGTTCCAGCAGTTTTATTTTTGGTTCTTGCGATTTTGTTTAAAGACAATTTGCGTTTGGACAACGATTTAAGAAAATTTTACACGATGAGCGGAAAGCTTTTGGAGGACGAGAAAATTTCCGCGCAAGTAATGAAGCGGGAAGCGAGCGCTTGCTATTTTATAGTTAAGGCAAAAAGCGCGGATGAACTTTTGCAAGCCGAGGAAGAATTTTGTTCAGTCTTGGAAAAAGAGGCGAAGGGAAAAAATATTTTGTCTTACACAGCAACAAGTCAATTCGTTCCTTCTTCAAAAAGCAAAGCGCGCTCGCATGAAGCCAGCCAAAAATTGATGGAGGCCGCGCCTGATTTGCTGGAAACTTTTGGCTTTGAAGAAAAAAGCTATGACCAAGATTTTTTGGAAGCGAAAAAATTGATTTCCGATTCTGGGACTTTTGGAATTGACAGCCTTCCGTCTTATTTGAGAAAAGCTCTTGTTTCTTTGTGGCTTGGAAAAATCGACCAGGAATATTTTAGCGTAATTTTTTTGACCGGCGCAAAAAATTTTGACGACTTGAAATCCCTTTCTTCGCTGACAAAAGGACCTGAAGGACAAAATGTTTTTTTTGTGAACAAGATGAGCGACATCGCATTTGAATTGAACCGTCTTACAAAAATCATGCTTTACTTGTTGGGCGCGTCTTTTGTAATTTTGATAATGGCGCTTGCCTTTTTTTACAAGGCGAAAAACTTGGCAAAAATCGCCGCCTTGCCTCTTTTTGTTTTGGTTTGCGAAGCGGGCATGATAGCCGTCCTAAAAATCCCTCTTGGCTTTTTTAGCGTCACGGGAATAATTCTTGTTTTTGGGCTTGGGCTTGATTACAT
Organism: Treponema sp.; assembly: GCA_024689365.1. Taxonomy (GTDB): domain Bacteria; phylum Spirochaetota; class Spirochaetia; order Treponematales; family Treponemataceae; genus Treponema_D. The sequence continues at coordinate 3,631 of JAILDQ010000319.1, forward strand.
AATTTATACGGTGGAAAACGGCGGCGACAAAGAAAATGACTTGGCTCTTTTTATTTCATTTTTGACAACCGCTCTTTCTTTTGGAGCGATTGCCTTTAGTTCTTTTATGCCGGTACATGTTTTTGGCGCGGTTGTGTTTATAGGCCTTGTGTCGGCTTGGGCGGCCGCTAGAATTATAAAATGAAAGGCATCATGTAGAGATGGTTAGTTTCGCCATAAGATCTTTTACCTGTTCTAGCGATAGGCCGGTGCAACGCGCAATTTTTTCAGGATCATCACCCTCTTTTAGAAGGTTTTCCGCTGTTTCCATGGCTTTTTGCTTGGCGCCCACGGCGATGCCTAATTCACGGCCTTCCTCAATGCCTTCTTGACGCCAGCCGCGAATCGCGCGTTCTTCATTGAATTCTGTCAAGTACATGCCGATTATCTCCTCTTTTTGTTCGCGAACAAAGCCTTCCAAAAAGTTTTCTTTAATCGCCCAATCAACGGCCTCTTTCACAGCAAGCTCAATTTGCATGCCCGACTTCTTATTGTCTGAAATCCGTCCTACAAGTCTAACATAATCATACATCGGTTTGCAGCTTTTGACAAGCGATTCGTTCTTGCCAGGATTGATGTTTATCACTTCAGCGGTCCATTCAAAATCCTTGCTTTTGTCCTCAAGCTCAAAAGCTTTTGACAGACGCAGTTTGTAGCGTTCTGGACGCGATGGCTCACCGTTATAAAAGACAACAAATCGAGGGTTGGGAATTTTTATAAGCGACGACCAGTTTAAATCCAAGTCCTTTTGCGCCAAATGCTTTTGATAGAGTTCTGCGAAATACAAAAGTCCGCGAAGGGGCATATTTGGATTGGGTCGGCTTTGATGTTCGTAGAGCGTCATCTGGCTGTCAACTAAAAAAGATACGTCATTATACATTTTTATGTAGATGACGTTTTCAATCGTGTTCAGTTTTAGCGCGTCTGGATTTGTGTAGTTTGTTCCGTTGAGGGCGTTGTACAAGTCCAGCCGCCAACGCTTGCTTCGTTCTGTGTCTTTGCCAAAGATTGCGATGAAAAGCCTGTCACGATATTTGGCTTGCGGTTTTCCATTGATTTGATTTGTATGGATTTCGTCCATTGCAAAATACTCCTTGTGTTTTATTTACTATAAGGTAGAAATGTTTGTAAAAAAATTGGCGTAATTTTTAGAAAATCGTAATAATTTTTTACGCGTTTTTTGTCTTGCGCTATACATCTGTTTTTGAAAATGTGATTTAAAAATTTGTCTTTGTGGCGGCTTGGGCGGCCGCTAGAATTTTACGCTAGCGCGGTTTTTTGGTTTTTCAAATGTTGAACAAGCATTTTATTTATGCTAAAATAGAATGCTATGCAAAATTATTCGGAAGGCGTCGACAGATTCCAAAATCCTCTGATTGTTCAAAGCGACCGCACAATATTGCTTGACGTTCACGCGCCGCTTGCGGATGAATGCAGAAACGCGCTCATTCCTTTTGCGGAATTGGAACGCTCGCCGGAACATTTGCACACTTATAGGCTTACGCCCCTTTCTTTGTGGAACGCCGCCAGCGCGGGAATCAATTCCGCTTCTGTTTTGGAAACGATAAAAAAATACA
>JAILDQ010000049.1 GCA_024689365.1 Treponema sp.
TTGGCGCGGTTGGGAAGGTTTTCCGCCCCGCTCCTGTTTATTCCGCCCAACTCCTTGTAGGAATCCATTATATTGTCGATCAGCTTTTCAAATTCCATATAAAAGAATTGTAGCGCATTTTTTAGCCTTTGTCATCCTGAAGGCAAAGCGAAAAGCGCGGGCTAATTTTGTCTCAAGAAGCCGCTTGAGTCAATGGAATAAGTGGTGGTACCGCTATAAGGCCTTACTCTGAATTTACTGTATTCCGTACTAATGCTTACATTCGTGTCGCCTTCAATAGTTTTTAGAACAGGATTTTCTGTGTTAGCGCTATCTGCAAGGCTTGTTGCCACCACACTATAATACATAAGATAAAGTTGAGAGGTTTCAGCAAGAGGCTTGACTAGCGTAATGGGAACATAAGATTCAAAATAAATGTCATTATTCTTCGCTTCGCTTGATGCCATAGATATGTTTCCGCCAAAACGCAAAGACATTGTGCCCGAGCCTGCATCCGATGCATCAACATAAATCGCGCCGCCATAAGAGTTGGATTGATTGCTTTTAAAAGTTCCGCCTGTAATTTCAAGCTTAGAACTTGCATCTGTGTCTTTGTAATAAATCGCGCCGCCGGTTCCAGATGTTTGATTTGATTCGATTGTTCCGCCCTTTATATGCAATTCTCCATTTGAAAAAAAAGCGCCGCCACCATAAGCGTTTCCGCTTCCTTCATTGCTCAAGACGTTTCCGTCTTTCATTTCAAAATAAGCGCCCTTCTCATTGTAAACGCCGCCGCCAGCAGAGGAAGCCGCATTGTATTTTAAGGTTCCGCTTGCAAGATAAGCCGAGCAGCCTTTGCAATTGTAAATGGCGCCGCCTTGAGTCGAACCGTTTGCGTAAATGCCTCCGGTCCAAGGCTCTTCAATGGGATTGCCGCTTGCGTCAAGGCCATTGTAGCCAAGATAAAACTTTGCCAAAACAGTTGGAGATGATTCATCAACATTCTGACCGTTAAAGACGCCGCCTCCAGAAACCGCGTAATTGCCGTTCCTTTCATCTGTAAGATATGAAACAGATGAATCGCCTACAGCAAAATCAGTGGCGTTCTTGTTTCCGATTACGGCAGAGCCATAGACAAAGAGAGTTCCCTGGTTTTTTACGCCGCCGCCGCGAGAATTGGTGCTGCCGCCGTTGTTTTGAATTATCAAAACCCCGTCCGCCAATTTTACGGTCGCGCCAGATTCTATCAAAAGGCCGGCTCCGCTTGCTTTGCCGCCGCCTGTGATTTTTAGATTTTGTATTGTAACCGGAACGCTTGTTCCTATGTAAAGCGCGCTTCCATTTGTGACGGGATTTTGATATGCGTATATTCCTCGGTTTATCGAATCTTGCGGAACGCCGTCTACCAATTCGTTATTTCCGCAAATAAGGATGGACTTTGCGTGGGCCGCGGTCAAGTTGGGCGTAAGTTCCGCTCGTCCGTAGTTAGCATAGCCAGTAGGGGGATCAGCAGGAGGATTGCCGGTGATTTCTCCATCCACCAAAATTTTATAGTTGGCGGAAGCATCGTTCAGCGTCATGATTTTTTGTTCAGCGTCGTAAAGGGTCTTAAAGGGTTGGTCCTCTGAGCCTTGGTTGTAAGCCGTCGCGTCGTAATTTTGGCCGCTTGCGCTTACGTATATTTCCACATACACAGTTGGACCGTCTTGGCCTGCTCTTTTCATCGTCAGGGACAATTTGTTTTGGCCTGCGGCAACAGTTATGCTTTGGCTTTTCCCTGTGTATAAAAGTGTCTTTTGTCCGTTAGCCATTTGGTAGGCAGTCGCTTCAACCCAAACTACGGAATCCACAGGAACGGCGTCAAAATTTACCGTTTGATTTTCCTCAACCTTTACGGTTTTTGAAGCGGAATAATCGCCCTTTAAGTCTAGGGTCAAGAAAGAACCGTCTTCGCTTTGCTGGTCATCAACGCTTTCCTCTTGGTCAAAAGAAAAAGCGCCGGCGTTCTGTTGACAAAGCAAAGCCGCCGCTTCCCTAATTTTTTCATTCATCTTTGCGTCAATTGAAAAAGAAACGGCCCCGACAGCTCCGGCGCCTTCCGTTCCATTTGAACAAGCCCCAGCGAAAAACAAAATCGCCAAGCCCGCCACAATCGCGCCCAAGCCCCAAAGAGTATTTTTCTTTTTATTGAAACAATTCATGCCAAAATTGTAGCGCGCCGTTTTAAATTTGCATATGGAGAAAATGTATTTATAACAAAAAGTTATAAGCTCTGGCAATTACAAGAATTGTAGGCAAGACCAAGAGCGCGGGTTTGTAAAACCAAGATTTTTTGGCTTTTACAATAATTCTTTGCAAGACTGAGATTGGGGGCGGCACGCTTTTTGGGTTTACAAATAGTTTTGGCAATTACAAAAATTTTTCGCAAGCCAAAAAAGCGCGGGCGGGACAGGCCTGGCGCAAAACTTGTTCGCTAATTTTGCCGAATGGCATAAAGGCAAAAATCTTTTTAAGCGCAGCGCAAAAAGATTTTTGACGACGATAAAAATTCGCGTCACAAGGATTTGCGAAAGGCTTGCCCTGCCCGCGCGCTTCTTGGGCTTACAAAAAGTTCTGGCAATTACAAAAATTGTTGGTAAGCCTGAGATTGGGGGCGGGCGAATTTTTGGTTTACAAAAAGTTCTGGCAATTACAAAAATTTTTCGCAAGCCCGAAAAGCGCGGGCGGGGAAAATGCGGCGCGAGGGAGCGGAGCGGCTTGCGAAAGCGCTCTGTTTGCGTCGCCGCGAAAGCGGCGAACTTCAATAGTTTCAAACGCAAACAGGCGCAACGACGCTAGCTAGTGGTTTCGCAAGCCGATACGCGACCGGGAGCCGCTTTTCCCGTCCGCGCGCTTTTTGTTGGCTTACAAAAACGTCCTTCTCCGCCCCAGAATCTTTGGAAAGCCCAAAAGCGCGCGGGGGTGGGCGGAGCGCAAGGCTTGTTCGCTAATTTTGCCGAATGGCATAAAGGCAAACAACATTTTTTGCGCAGCTAAAAAATGTTGTTTGACAACGATAAAAATTCGCGTTACAAGGATTTGCGAAAGGCTTGCCCTGCCCGCGCGCTTCTTGGTCTTACAAAAACGTCCTTCTCCGCTCCAGAATCTTTGGCAAGCCCGAAAAGCGCGGGCGGGAAAAGCGAAAAGCAAAACTTGTTCGCTAATTTTGCCAAATGGCATAAAGGCAAAAATCTTTTTAAGCGCGGCGCAAAAAGATTTTTGACGACGATAAAAATTCGCGTCACAAGCCTTAGCGATCCGTCCACCCCCCCGCGCGCTTTTAGGTCTTACAAAATTCCCTTGACAAAAGAAAGCGCGCGCGCTAGACTCAAAATTGCTCAACCGGTTGAGCAAAATTCCCGCTTTTTTAGG